>JBKKBS010000366.1:0-15200 GCA_046713815.1 Tepidiformaceae bacterium | reverse complement strand
GTTTCGTGCGCGCGATGGAATACCCCGCGACGCGGGCACAGCGGTTCTGGCTCTTTTTCGCCGTCGGGGCCAGTCTCGCCTTGGCGTGCTACGCGAGGGCGACGGCAGTTTCGCTGGTCCCAGCGATGGCCGTGTTGTGCGTGTGCCGCAGACGCCTGCCCCTGGAGGCGGGAGGGATGATCCTGGGAGGGCTCGCCGTCCTCGCGGCGGCTCAAGTCCTGCTCCTCTCCTATGGCGCGACCCTGTTCGAAGATGTGCGGACCATCCAGGCGGAAAGCGACGCCGGCTTCCATCTGCGGTTTGATTATGCGCGCATTTTCCTCACGGACCGGATGTTCTGGCCGTTCTTCACGTTCGCAGGCATTGGACTCGCGCTGTTCGTCTGGCGCCGAGGCGCGGCGTCGCTCGTGCGTTCTCCCGTCTTCCCGTTGCTCCTGTTTGTGGCCAGCCAGTACGTGTACCTGGAGTTCATCATGAGCCTCCCAGGCGTAACGACCTGGTGGAAGGAGCCCAGGTACGCCCTTCCGGTGGTGTTTCCTGTGCTTATCATCGGCAGCATCGGTTGGGCCGAGGCACTCACGCCGAACCTCAAGGGACGCCGCCTCCCCGCAATGGCCGCCGTCGGCGCAGGTTGTCTGTTGCTCGCATGGGCGGCCGTCCCGCCGGTCGCCGAGGAGTTCTCGTACTACACCCGGGAAGGTAACCGTGTTGACTTCGATGCGCTGGCGATCGCACAGCGCATTCCCGGCGGCGCCCGCGTGTACGTCCATGACGACGATTTCGCGCGCCCGCTCTCCTTTCGCCTCGGGATCGCTGGCACCCTCTATGAGCGCGCCGTGTCAGATGACGGCCGGCTTCGCCAGCGGCTGACTCCAGCGGGGGATAGCGCCGTCCGGCCCGGCTCATACGTCGTCACGCTTGCCCGCGAAAGCTGGTGGGCGCTGCCCACGGCTCCGTCGCCCGACTGGGAGCTAGTCTGGACGGGTCAGTCGGGCGTGACCCTCCACTACGTCCCAGAAGGAGCGGCCACCACTGGTGGCGGCTCCCAGGCCGCTTTCGCCCTGCGGACGTTGCAGGCTGAGTCCGCGGCCGGTGGCCGCGAGGGTTGGCTTACGATAGCCGGTCCCAGCTTCAGCCACGGGGGGGCCGTCGTGGGCGCGAAGGGGCGCGCTGCTACCGTGCCGATAGCGGAATTGCCCGCGGGCGATTATTGGGTCGAGTTGCTGGTCGTTGACTATGGCCGCGGTGTTAACGCTGTCACGGTCGGTCTCAACGGCACGGTGCAAACGGTTGTGTGGGGCGCGGCCGACTCTGGCACCCCCCGAGTGACCACCGTGGGCGTCATGCTACGTTCGGTTGAGGCTGGAGGCAGCTTCAGCATGACCGTCGAGGCGGTCGGGCAAGAAGCCGTCGTCATCGATGCGGTTGCGATCACCGATCGAGAGCCACGTCGCTAGCAATTCGTGCGACGGCATGGTCGGCAGGCGCGGCCGCCCCTCACTCCGGGCACGCTTTGGCGCGAATTGGTATGAATCCTTAACTTTGGCGTGCGGCCTGCCAGTCGTTGTTCCATGGGAAGCCCGTATTGTCGGGGTGTGAGCCCTTTCCCTGCTCTTGCGCTTGCCACACTCGCGGCTGTTGGGCTCGCTTTCGGCACGTCGGCTCGCGGAGAGTCCCGCGAGGCCGCGCCTGGCGCCGCGGTGGTCGTACGGATACCAGAAGCGGTGCCCGGGGCCCTGTCGATCGAACAGGCCACGCGGGCGCTTCGGGCGGCGGGCTGGCCAGAAGACCGCCTCGCCGAGGCCCTCCAGGTATCCGGCTGCGAGAGCGGCTGGCGACCATCGGCGGTTGGCACGGCCGGCGAGCTCGGACTTTTCCAGTTGCATCCCATCAACGCCGGCCGCTTCGACTTTCACGGCTCCCCACTGGACCCGGCGAACCCTATTCACAACGCCTATATCGCACTGAACATCTGGGAGCGCTTGGGGTGGGCACCCTGGTCCTGCCAGCCCGCGGGCGCGGGATAGGTTTCGCACGTTCGCAACGTCCACGTAGCAGACAGATCACGTCGGCATGAAGAGTTGAAAGTGATCGGCTTCGCTGATCGGAGGAAACCAACATGGAACGACTGCTTGTCGATAGCCGCCTCGCCGAGTTGCGAGCCGCGGCTGAACGCGCTGAAGCTGACCGGGCGATCCGGGAGCTGTACGGCCCGCCCGACGAACGAGAGCCTCGTGTCGATCCTGCCCTGTTCGCGCGTTACGTCTGGTCGGGCCTTCATCTACCGTCGCGAGCCTGAGACGCTGCTTTGAAGGAAGGTTCGTGGAGCCGTATAGTCGCGGCATGGCGACCAGGCGGAGCACGCGCAGACGAACCACGTCACGCCCGACGCGCCGCACCTCGTCACGCGCGCCCCGTCGCCCTCGCAGCAAACCACGCCCGCGCCGCCGAACCTCGGCCCGCCGCACAATCGCGCTTCCCGGCGGCCTGAAGGTCAACGTGGGCAGCAAAACCATCAGCATTAGCGGCAAAAAGGGACCGATCACCCAGACGATCGGTTCCAACGGGCGGCGCACCACCACCGTCCGCCTCCCGGGCGGTTTCACCTGGCGCCGCACGTCCTGACGGCGCTCAACTGACGCTTGTGCCCCCATCCACCGGGAGTGAGACCCCGGTGATGAACTTCGCCTCGTCCGAATGGAGGAACAGCGAGGCAAAGGCGATGTCCCAACCCGTGCCCATCTTTCGCCCGAGCGGCACCTGTCGATCGCGGTCCGCGATCACCTGTTCGCGCGGCACGCCGGCGGCGACGCGCGGCTCGATCGCCATGGGCGTATTCATCAGCCCGGGGAGGATAGTGTTCGCCCTGATCCCGTAGCGCGCATTTGCGGAGGCGATATTCTCCGTGAGCGCGATCACGGCCGCCTTGGTGGTCTTGTAGCCGACATACGGGTAGGCGGAACGCACGGCCATCGAGGAGATGTTCACGATTGATCCGCTCTCCTGCGCTCGCATGATTGGCAATGCGTGTTTGCAGGCCAGCCACATCCCCCGCAGGTTCACAGAGACGATACGGTCGAACGCGGCTGCTTCGAGGTCGGTTGCCGTCGCGTCTCCCAGGGCAAGGCTCGCCCCAACATTGTTCTGGAGAAGGTCGATTCTCCCGTACTGTCCTACACACGCTTCGATCGCCGCCTTCACCTCCGCCTCGTCGACGATATCCGCCTGGTGGGCGGTCGCTTCGCCGCCTTCCCCGAGGATCATCGCGACCGTCTCCTCCGCGGACGCGATGTCGCGGTCGACCACGAACACGGGCGCACCTTCCCGCGCCAGGACGATGGCCGTAGCGCGGCCGTTGCCGATCGTCTCGCCCGGCGTCTGGCCCGCGCCGACGACGAGCGCGACCTTACCGCGAACGCGATCGCCCATCGTCAGGCCCCGTCCGCCAGGCGGTATACGCGTGCCGCCGTGTCGTGGAACATCGCGTCTTTCTCGTCGTCGCGGAAGTCCGCCGCGATGCGCTTGAACGCGTTCCAGAGCACGGCATAGGAGCAGCTCACCTTGTCTACGGGGAAGTTGCTTTCGAACATGCAGCGCCTTGGGCCGAATTGTTCGATTGTGTGGCGGTAGTATCGGCCGGTCGCCTCGGCCAGCTCTTCCGACGTCGGCGGCATGGGGCCCTTTTCGAAGCCGAAGCCATTGAGCGGCATGTTGATCCCGCCGAGCTTCGCCACCACGTTCGGGCACTTCGCCAGTTCATCGATGCTCTTGGCCCAGCCGTCGTACATCTCGCCTTGCCTGCCCGCGTAGGGCCCGATTCCCAGCGGCCCGCCGAAGTGGTCGAGGACGATGATCGTGTCCGGGAAGGCGCGTGCGAGGTCCGTCAGCTCCGGGATCTGGGGGTGGTAGAGCCACGCTTCGAACGACAGCCCGAGCCGCGCCAGGTGCGCGTAGCCCTGGCGGAACTTCGCGTCCGCGAGCAATCCTTGTGGAGGGTTCGTGTGCGAATTGCGAACTTCCGGGCTCTCATCCCAGCCAGCGGCGTGGCGGATGCCGCGAAAGCGGTCCGGGCTCGCGGCGATGTGCGCCTCCAGTACCGGCGCCACCGCGTCTCCGAGGGCGAGGTCCGCGTAGCTGATGATGCCCGCGCAAGCCGCTGTCGGGCCGTACCCGCCGCTCGCCGACATCGCCGCCACGCCCTGGACGAACTCCGTCTCCCCGACGGGGCGCATGGCCTCCGGGCCACTGGCGCGGTACATCGACATGCACTCGACGAAGACCGTGCTCACGACATTGTGCCCGCTGCCCGTGTCCTCGCTGAGTTCATCGATCAGGTAACGGTAACCGGCCCGGTCCCAGAGATGGTGGTGGGGGTCGCAGATCTTGCGCCCCGGGTCGAGAATCTCCTCCACCACCTGGGCATGCCATGCCTGTAATTCCGCCATGGGACACCTCCCGCGTCATCGCGCCGCGTTCGGCAAGCCTACGCGCCGCCACCGCCTTTCCTCAACAGACGAAGGTTCCAATGCTTCCAACGGCTGCGGCATGGCGGAGCACGGCCTCTCGTTGACTGGACACGCAACGGGCACATCCCTAATGTACCGAAGCCTGCCAACCATTGTTAAATGTTCTCAGGCGAATGAGGGAATTGTTGCGAGACGGCGCGACGCACTCCCGCGTCCGACAGCTCCGGGCTCGACAGGAGCCTATCCCACTTCCTCAGCGAGACCTCGCAAATGACTGACCCAACCTTCGAGACTCTCGAACTCAGTGTCGAGGACACAGTCGCTCTGGTCCGGCTCAACCGCCCGAACAAGCTCAACGCGGTGAGCCCAACGATGGTGGCCGAGATTCGCACTGTCGTGCAGAGCATTAAGGCCGACGCGAGCATACGCGTCGTCATTTTCACGGGCACGGGCCGCGCCTTCTCGGCGGGCGCCGATATCGAGGCCCTGACGGCGATGCGCGAGACGGCGGACTTCGTGCGCTTCATCGAGGCCATCCAGGAAACGTACAACTCGATCGAGGACCTGGGCCTGCCGACTATCGCCGCGCTCAACGGACTGGCATACGGCGGCGGCTGCGAACTCGCGCTCGCCTGTGACCTGCGTGTCATGGCCGATGACGCCACCATCGGCGTGCCCGAGATCCTGATTGGGGTGCTCCCCGGCGCGGGCGGCACGCAGCGCCTCTCGCGGATGCTTTCACCGGCCATCGCCCGCCAGATGATCTACCTCGGCGACCCACTCACAGCCCAACAGGCGCTGGGCTACGGGCTCGTGAACAGCGTCGTGCCGGCCGACCAGGTGCTTGAGACGGCTCGCGGACTCGCCCGCCGGCTCGCCCAGCTCCCGCCCCTCGCCCTTCGTTCCGCCAAGCTCCTCGTCCATGCGGGGAGTGCCTCGGACTTGAAGACCGGTATCGAAGCCGAGCGCCAGGCTGTAGCCTTCCTGTTCACGACGCGTGACCGCGAAGAGGGGATGCGCGCTTTCCTCGAGAAGCGGCCCGCTATCTTCGAGGGGAGATAGCAATGAACGGGCGCCAATTGGCCCGGAGTAACAGGATATGAACTTTAGTGAAGAAGAGCGTCTCTTTGCACAGAATCTGCGGCGCTTCGCAAAGGAGCGCCTATTGCCGGAGTATTCCCGCTGGGACCGGGGCGAACCGTATCCGCGCGAGCGAATGCTGGAACTCGCCCACCTCGGAATTACAGGGATGCGCGTGCCCGAAGCCTATGGCGGCACGGGCGCGTCCTTCGTCATGGCCGGGATCGCGGCCGAAGAACTCGCCCGCGGGGACTACAACACCACCCTCGTCCTCCAGATTGCGGCTATCTCCGCCGATATCATCGCCGCGCACGCGACCGAGGCGATCAAGGAAAAGTGGTTGCCGAAGATGGCCAGCGGCGAACAGGTAGTCGCTTTCGGCCTGACAGAACCGGGCGCCGGGTCCGACGCCGCGGCACTGACGACGACCGCCACGCGCGACGGCGATGACTATATTGTGCGAGGCGAGAAGGCGTCGATCACCTTCGCCGGGCTCGCTGACGCGTGCATCGTCTTCGCAAGGACGGGCGGCGCAGGGGCGCGTGGCATCGGCGCACTGTTGGTGCCGCTCGATTCCCCCGGCGTCACGCGCACGAAGTACCAGAGCGTCGGTGAACGGCTCACGCAGCGGGGGTCGTTGCACTTCGACGACGTGCGCGTGCCCGCCGAGAACATCATCGGCGACCCCTCCGGGGGCTTTTACCAGGCAATGGGCGCGTTCGACTACAACCGCGCGGTGATCGCCCTCGCCTGCGTGGGCGCCGCACAGCAGTCGCTCGATGAGACCGTGGAATACGCGAAGCAGCGCGAGACATTTGGCAAGCCAATCGCCATGCACCAGGCGGTCTCGTTCCAGATCGCGGAGCACCTCACGCTCATCCAGGCGGCAAGGCTGCTCGCCTACGACTGCCTCGCCCGCCGTGACCGGGGAGAGCCGCACACGATGCAGGCGGCCATGGCGAAGTGGCTCGGCCCGAAAGCGTCCGTCGATGCGATCCACGCCTGCATCATCCTTCACGGATGGGTGGGCTACAGCCAGGACCTCCCCTTTGAGCAGCGCCTTCGCGATGTGATTGGCCTGGAGATCGGCGACGGGACACCAGAGATCATGAAGGGCATCATCGCCCGCGAAACCTTCGGCAGGCAGTACACGTCCTACCGGTAACCAGCAGGAGGAGCAGGCAACATGGAGTTCGGGGACATCATCTACGAGAAGGACGCTGGCATCGCGACCGTTACGATGAACCGTCCGGAGGTGCTCAACGCCTTCCGCGCGCAGACCGTCGATGAGCTTACGGAGGCATTCAAGGACGCGTGGGCGGACAGGTCTATTGGCGCGGTCATCCTCACGGGCGCAGGGACGAGAGCGTTCAGCACGGGGGGCGACCAGACCGTGCGCGAGGAGGGAGGGTACCAGGGCAAGCCCACGCGTTCTGACGTCGGCATGGATGTCGAAGAGCTGCACACCATCATCCGCGACATCCCCAAGCCGGTGATCGCGGCGGTGAACGGCTATGCGATTGGCGGCGGGCACGTCTTTCATGTGCTCTGTGACATCACCATCGCCGCCGATACGGCACGCTTCGGCCAGGTGGGCCCGCGCGTGGGCTCCGTCGACCCCGGGTACGGCACCGCCTATCTCGCGCGGGTCGTTGGCGAAAAAAAGGCGCGCGAGATCTGGTACTTCTGCCGCCAATACTCAGCCGAGGAAGCGCTGGCCATGGGACTCGTCAACAAAGTGGTGCCGGCGGCTGACTTGATGGAAGAGGCTCGCAACTGGGCGCGCGAGGTACTGCTCAAGAGCCCGACCGCGATCAAAATCGCCAAGGCGTCATTCAACGCGGACACGGAGCACATCCGCGGGATTGGCGCCATGGGCATGGCCTCGCTCGCCCTCTACTACGGCACCGAGGAGGCGATGGAAGGCCGCAATGCGTTCATCGAGCGGCGGCCACCAGACTTCGGCAAGTACCGTCAGTAGGCCGGGTGCGACGTGACTGAAGGTAAGGTTGTGCTCATCACCGGCGGGACCCGAGGCATCGGTCGGGCCACCGCGCTGCGACTCGCGCAGGGCGGGGCGACCGTCGTCGCCAATTACCGCCGGGACCAGGCATCGGCAGAGGAAACGGTCGCCGCGATTGCCGCTACCGGCGGCACGGCCGTCGCCATCGCCGCGGACCTGGAGAGCGGCGACGACATCAGCGCGATGTTCGCCCAGGTACGGGAACGTTGGGGCCGCCTCGATGTGCTCATTGCCAACGCGGCTGCAACGTCGTTCCGGCCGCTGCTGGAGACGCGGGAACACCACATCAGCCGCACGTTCGGCATCACGATCAGCGCCTTTGTGCAGTGTGTCCGCGAGGGTGCAGCGCTCATGGGCGACGGGAGTTCGATCGTCGCCGTCTCCGGCATCGACTCCATCCGCGTAATGGACGGCCACGGCACGCTGGGGGCGGCGAAGGCTGCCATGGAGACGCTCGTGCGCTACCTCGCCGTCGAGCTGGCGCCGCGTATCCGCGTCAACGGCGTCAACCCCGGCTACGTCGAAACGGACTCCTCGCGGATGTACGCCGGGCCTGACTATGAGACCCGTGTGAAATCCGAATGGTCCGCGAACGTGCCGCTGGGGCGTGTGGCGAAGCCTTCGGAAGTGGCGAGTGTGATCGCGTTCCTCTGTTCGCCCGATGCGAGCTACATCACCGGCCAGACGTTGGTCGTCGACGGTGGCCTCACGCTCCGGTAGCCAACGCGAATCACCGCCCGCATCTCGGGCGCCCGCCCAATCTACCAAATGGCCGGCAGACGGCATATGTTCCCGCTCCCACGTCGCGTAGAATCCCACCTTGTCCGGGCGCGGCCCCCATGCCCCTCCCCCGATTACAAGGAGACTTCGATGCTTACGGATAGAGTGGCAATCGTTACCGGCGGCGGCCAGGGAATCGGCCGGGCCATCTGCCTGCGCCTTGCCAGTGAGGGTGCGCGCGTCGCGGTGACCGACCGCGACCTCGCCACCGCCGAGGAAACCGCGAAACTGATCCGCGATGCAGGACAGGGTGAGGCACTTCCTTTGAGGGTGGACATCACCGACCTCGATGCCGTGAAGAATGCCGTCGAGGCGACACGCGAAAAGTGGGGCGGCCGCGTCGATGTCCTCGTCAACAACGCCGGCTGGGACAAGGTCGAGCCGTTCCTGGTGAGCCAGCCGGAGACGTGGGACCAGGTCATCGCAATCAACCTGCGCGGACCAATCAACTGCTTCTCCGCGGTGCTCCCGGCGATGGTCGAGGAGGGCGGCGGCCGCATCGTCAGCATCGCCTCCGATGCGGGCCGTGTTGGCTCGACGGGCGAGGCCGTCTACGCCGGTTGCAAGGCGGGCATCATCGGCTTCAGCAAGACGATTGCGCGCGAGATGGCGCGCCACAAGATCAACGTGAACGTGGTCTGCCCCGGCCCTACCCGTACGCCCCTCCTCGACGAGGTTACCGGCGGGGACCAGGGTGACAAGATCATTGCGGCGATGGTCAAGGCGGTGCCCTGGCGCCGACTCGCGGAACCTGAAGAGATCGCCAATGCGGTCGCATTCTTCGCGTCGGATGATGCGGCCTTCTGCACCGGCCAGGTCCTCAGCGTCAGCGGTGGCCTGACGATGGCCGGATAGGAGCCACGGCCGCGAGCGCGATGTTCAACTTCAACCCCCTCGCGCGAACGCCCTCACGACGCCCTCGCGCGCCCGCCGCGATTCGGCGCCACTGAGGGCGAACGACGGCGGATAGAGCACCGGGAGGTCCATCAGCCCCTCGAACGATTCAAGCTGGTCCCGGCATTCAGCGGCCGTGCCGTAAATCGCAATCTCATCGAGCATCCCGTCGGGCAGGGACTTGGCCAGCGCCGCCCAGTCCCTGCCGAAAAAGGCGGTCCGGATGCCCTCGGCGGCATCTCCCCAGCCGCTCAGTTCAAGAATGGGTGCATACGTGCGGACGGTCGCGTAGAACGCCACTTGCAGGCTGGCCCAGCGACGCGCTTCTTCGCGATCCTCGGAAACGGCCGTGATGATGAACGACGCGAGCGTGAAATCCTCGCGACTGCGCCCGCCTCGCGCCAGCCCGTCCGCCACCGCGGGGGCGACGGCTTCGCGGAGCCATTGCTTGCTGTACAACGGATGGCCGACGAGCCCATCGGCGACCTGGCCCGCGGCCCGCACCATCCGCCGGTTGACGCCCGCAAGGTACACGGGGATCTCCTCCCGGAGGAGGCCCACGCGGCCGTACGTGTCGATGTCCACGTTGAAGTACTTCCCGGCGTGCTGAAATTTGCCGCCGCGGTGGCTTTTCCAGAACGACCGCAGGAGCTCGATCAGTTCCTCGGACTTCGGCGCGGGGGGGTCATAGGTGAGCCCGTACCAGGCCTCCTGCATCTTTCGGGTGCCCGTGCCCAGGCCGAGGATGAACCGCCCGCCGCTTATCTCATCGATGTCGGCGGCGGCGGCCGCGATCATGGCCGGCGCACGGTTGAAGGCGTTCGCGATTCCCGAGACAAGCGTCATCCTGCTCGTTCGCGCCGCCACGGCGGCGAGACGGACGAGACCGTCGGCATTGTGAAACTCCGGCACCCAGAGGCTCTCGTACCCACGCGCTTCCATCTCACGAGCAGTTTCCAGGAGTTCAGTTACCGGTCCCCCCATCCCCACCATGATTCCCGGATTTTGCATAGTTCCTCACCCCAAAAGCGTCGAATCACCGGCGACGGCCTGACACCGCGTAGCCTACCGCATGTTCAGTAGCCCACAACTGCAAGGGTAGGGTGGGTGCGTACTATGGCTTTGACTCCGCGTTGTTCCGGCGGGCGAGTTCCGCCAGCACGGAGGCTGTGTGCTCGCCCAGGAGGGGCGCGCGAGTGGGCGTCGTCCACGGTGTGCCGGTGAAGCGAATGGGTGCACCAGGGTAGTCAAAGGTCTCTCCCAGTTCCGGATGTTCCACGGGAACCAACATCCCTCGGGCGACGAAATGGGGGTCCTGGAGCGCTTCTTCCGGCGAGTACACGATCGCCACCTGGAAGCCGCGCTGCTGAGCGCCGGTGAAGAACTCGTACGCGGGCAGGTGGGCAGCAATGTGGTTGAAGGCGAGCCTCCCGGCGCGCATGCGCGTGCGCACGTCAGGGTCGTCGCCCGCGGCGAAGACGTTCATCCGTTGCGCATCGAACGCCCCGCGGATGACGTCGGCCTCTTCGAACGTCTCGACCAGGCCCAGCTCCTCGAGCCACGTATACGCGACTTTCATCTGCTCGCCAGTGCGCGGGGGGACAGTCGTGTTTACGTAGCGGCCATCGGCGCAACGTACGGTGATGGGCATCGTTGGCTGAACGGCGGCGTGGCGGCCGGTCTGTCGCTGCACAATCTCGTTCGCGACCAGCCAGCTATAACTGCCCGCCTCCGTCGTAACGTTGGCTGCGGCGTGCATATTCACGTCGACATGCTGTCCGTGGCCGGAGCGGTTCCTCCAGAGCAAGGCGACGAGCGTGGACATCACGGCAAAGTGGCAGGCGGTGAGGTATCCCTGGTCGCCCCCGCCCCGCACGGGCGGCAGGCTGTGGTCGTCGTATCCGCACATCCATGCCGGCCCCCCTGCGGCGAGGATCGTGAGGTCGGTCGCCTCTTCCAGGTTGCGAGGCCCCGCCTGGCCGAACGGTGTTACCGACACCATCACCAGCCGCGGGTTCAGCGTGCTTACCTCCGAGTAGTCGAGCCCCAGCTCGGCCAGCCGGCCGGGCGTCTCGGACTCGAGGAAGATGTCAGAGTCGCGGAGCAGACCACGAAGGGTCTCCCGGTCGCTGTCCTCGTCAAGCTCAAGGACGATGCCGCGCTTGCCGGTGTGGTAATGCCAGAAGTGGAGGCTCCGTTCGGGTCCGGCCAAGTCTTCCAGGAATGGCTCGTACTGGCGCGAGCGGTCGCCTCCCGGCGGCTCGACCAGGACGACGTCCGCTCCCATGCCCGCCATCAGTTTGCCCGCGAAGGCGCTGCGCTCTCCCGCCAGTTCGATGACGCGCAACCCGGCCAGAGGCCCCGGCCGCGGTTCGCTCATATCACGCCCTCGTCTCGGAGACTGGAAATCTCGCTGTTCGACATCCCAAGGAGGCCGCCGTAGACAGCCTCGTTGTGTTCACCAAGGCAGGGCGCGCCCCCTGCGATCGCCCAGTCGGCCTCCGAAAGGTGAACGGGAAGCCCGTCCACGCGAACCGGGCCCATCTCCGTATGGGTCACTTCCGGCCACAGGCCCCACGCTGCCGTGTTCGGGTCATCGTCGATACGCTGCGGCGGGGAGGCAACTTCCGTAGCGGCAACGCCCGCTGCCTGGAGCTGCGCCGCTGAGTCCGAAGGCTCCCGTTTTCGGGTCCATTCTCCAAGAAGGCGCTCCAAGTCGTCCTCGGACGCGAGGCGCCCCGAGAGGGACTCGAACCGCGGTTCGTCCGCCCACCCTTCGGAAATGACCGCGCGCATGCGCTGCCAGTCGTCGTCGCCGCGGCAGGCGATCGCTACCCATGTGTCTTCATGCAGGCCGGGGAAGATCCCGTGCGGCGCCATGCGAGGAAAGTAGTTTCGGTTCGAATTGGGCATCCCCTCGCGCCGCGACGGCCGGCCGTTCACCGTGAAGTCGAGCAGCCCCGGCCCGTTGAGCGTGAGCGCGGCCTCCGTCGTGGCGAGGTCGACCCACTGCCCCTGGCCGGTCATGTCCCGGTGATAAAGGGCCGCGAGGAGCGCGATCGCCATGTAGTAGGCGCCCGTATGATCCATGTAGGAGAAGCCCCAGCCCGCCGGCTCCTGACCGGGCAGCCCGGAGCTGAAGGTCAGCCCCGAGACGGCCTGCACGCTCGGTCCCCACGTCTTGTAGGACTTGTACGGACCTTCGTGGCCAAACCCGCAGTTCGACACGTAGACGATGTCCGGCCGCAGGGCACGGAGCTCGTCGTACGGGAAGCCCAGCCGTGCGAGCACCCCGGCGGCGAAATTCTCCGTCACAGCGTCGCTGACTCTCACCAGTTTGCGGAGGATGTCGCGGCCCTTCTCCGTTCGCAGGTTGAGCGTGATGCCGAGCTTTTCGACGTTGTGATTGTTGAAGGCGCCGCCGAGATTGATCCCCCGGCGTTCATCCTTGAACGGCATGCCGCCGCGCAGGATGTCCCAGCGGCCGTCGTTCGTCGGGTCTTCGATGCGGATCACCTCTGCCCCGAACGCCGCGAGGAAACGCGTCGCGCCCGCTCCCGCGAGCTGACCCGTGAAGTCGCAGATGCGGAGGTGGCCCAGCGCGCGCTCGGGTGCGACGGGTCCGCCTGGCTCAGGCATCTGGGTAGCGCTGTCGACCACAGGCCGTGCAACGTTGGAGGCGGAAGTCGTGCGCTCCGCAGTAGCAGAAGAACGCCAGGTTCTCGACGTCAATGCCGTGCACGCGCAGGCGCATGCCGAGATAGCTGCCTTCGAGACTCATCTCTCGCGGCCCCTCGCCCTTGTCGCGGTATCAATTGGCTCAAACATCGACGTGGTAAAGGCGCGCGGAGTTGTCGTGCAGCACCTTCTTCAGGTCTTCCTCCGAAAGCACGGTCAGATTGCTCTCGATGAAATCCTTCGGATAGACGGCCACTGAGTTCGGGCCGGGTGACATGCTCGTTGGGTGCGGGAAGTCGGTCTCATAGAGGAAGTTGTCCGCCCCCAGTTGCTCGATCGCCTTGAGCGCGGACTGCTCTTCGAACCAGAAGCAGGCATACACCTGGCGCTTGAAATACTCGCTCGGGAGGAGCTTCATCTCCGGGTTCGCCTCGCGGCAGCCGCTGTTCAGCCATTGCCAGTCCATCGCTTCGAGGAGGAACGGTACCCAGCCAATGCCCGATTCCACCGAGACGATGTTGAGGCGCGGGTAACGCTCGCAGAGGCCGGAGAGGATGACGTCCATGATGGCGTTGGAGTTGTCCAGGAAGATCTGGACCGTGGCCTTGGCGTAGGCCGCCTGGCGGCCGTTGTCGATGCCGCCTCCGAAGATCTTGGTGATATCGCCCGAGCCAATGTGGAAGTTGATGGGCAGGCCCATCTCCTGGGCCGCTTCCCACATCGGGTTCCAGTGAGGGCTGGTGATCCGCGGGAAGTCCCAGACGTGCGGCTGATTGGTCATCAGGACACCCTTGTGTCCCATCTTCGCGCACCGCTCCATCTCCTTGACGCAGAGGTCCACGTCCCAAAAAGGCATCGCCATAATGGGGATGAATCGTTCCTTCGCGGGCTCGCACCAGTCGATAAGAAAGTCGTTGTAGGCGCGGACGCAGTCGTCCATCAGCTCGCGTTCGCCCAGGGCGATAAAGTTTCCGTTCCCGAATCCGCCCACATTGGGGTAGACCACCTGAGCGTAGATTCCGTACTCGTCCAGGCGCTTGACCCGCTCGTGGATATCAAAGGAACCGTGGTCCGCGGCATCGAGCGAAGGCGGATGGTCCGGCGGCGGCTGGTTCCAGCCGGCCATAGCCGCTCCGGCGGTTGGCATGAAGGAGCGGCCACCCATCACCCAGCGTTCCAACTGCTTCTTTTCATCCCAGATCACATGGGGGACGAGCTCGCCCCACTTCGATGACACCCTGTCCGTCCAAAGGTTGGGCGGCTCGGAAATGTGGCTGTCGGCATCGATGACCTTGATTCGTTCCACGACCGGGACAGGCATGTGGCGCCTCCTTGACTAACAAAGTCGGTAGATTCCGGATACTACGTCTGCCGCGGCACTTCGTCGATGAACACGCTGAGCAGCACGGCCTACTCGAAGCGCGAAAGCACTTTCGTCTTGAACAGCTCGATGGATTTCATGTTCACCGCGTGCGGCACGAGGCCGTTGTACATCCAGGCGAAGATCCACTCCACGGGCGTTTGCTTAAGCAACGTTTCCAGTTGCCGCGTTACCGTTTCGACGCTCCCAACGAGCAGGCTGCCGTCGGTGAGCATCTGCTCAGGCGTTGGCGGCTCCTGCCCCGGTTCGCGGAGGACGTCCCCAAAATGGAACGGCGAGAACCAGGCAGCCCCGCAGAAGGCCGCCCCGTGTCGCCACCACCTCACGGCCTCTTCGTCGGTGTCGCAAATGATGACATCACGGAGCACACCCAGCCCCTCGCCGCGGGCGAGCGTCCGTCCAAGGTTGGCGGCCTCCTCCTGGTACACGTCGTAGAGTTGGTTCTGAAGGTTCACGCGCATAGCCGGCAGGATGGCGGTGACTTCCTCCCTTGCGCACCAGCGGATTGTGTTTTCGCTTGAGGCGAAGGGCTGGAAGATCGGAGGATGCGGCTTTTGCAAGGGCTTGGGCACAACGCCCAGCGCCTGGACGATATTGTCCTCGCCCAGGCCAGCCCCGTAGCGCCGTGTGGCCTCGATGTCCCACGGCGTGCCCGCTACCGGGATCTGCCAGTACTTGCCCTGGTAGGACATCATGTCCTGGGTCCACGCCGTCTTGATGATGCGGAAATGTTCTTCGAATGCGGCGCGGTTCGCTTCATCGATGGAGTCGTGCTGGCCGGGCGTCGCGCCGTGAATGCCGTGCAGTTGCTGCGCCATCGTGTCCACCCAGCGCCGCTGGTAGCCGCGCGCGAAACCCGCGTTCGCCCGGCCGCCCGACATGTGGTCGAGCATGGCGA
>JBKKBS010000365.1:0-4006 GCA_046713815.1 Tepidiformaceae bacterium | reverse complement strand
CGACCATGCGCGTGCCGGTGAGGCGCACATGGCCGTTCTGACGAAGGACGGCACGCATGCTGCGCGCGAGGTCTTCGCTCGCAGCCGCGCGGGGCAGGTCGAATTCGTTATCGAGACCCTGCGCGTCCGTGATCACCAGCCGCACCTCGTCCGAACCAGGGGCTTCACGGAGCATCCCCGCGACCGCTTTGAGCAACGCCTCGTCCGCGAGCGCGTCATCGGTCTCGAAGATTTGGACGACAAGGCGGGCGGTGTCGCCGCTGACCGGTGGTTGCACGCCGGGGCGCGACGCCTCCGTGGTTGCGGCGGGTGTGTGGCCGTTCGTCGACGGACGGTGGCCGTTCGTCATGCGGTTCGCCGAAGGGCCATGGCTGTTCGTCGCATTCGGCGATGTCCCGATGCCTCCAGCGGCCACTGAGGGCCGCGACTCCTGTTTCTTGGGGGACTGGAACTGGTCCGGGGTGAAGCCCACGACGGTCCCTTCGGCGCGGTTGAAGGGCGCCGCCTTGCGCACGCTCAGGCTCATGCGGTCGCCCCGGTCGCGCACCTCGACAGAACAGAGGATCACCTGGCCCTCCGACCACGTTTCTTCACCGGTCAGTTCGATCGTGTCGTTCCAGACGGTCACCTCGGCGGCACCGCTCAGGTCTTCGAGGTCGACGACATAGAACTTGCGGCCATCGCGCGTCGACCGCGTCTGCACTCGCTGGACCATGCCCGCGATCGTGACGGTCTGGCCGACAAGCTCGTTGTTCAAGTCGGAGAGCGCGTGTGACGTATAGCGCAGCAGTTCCTGGGCCGCGGCACGGAACGGGTGTTCGGACACGTAGACGCCCAGCACCTCCTTCTCCCACGCGAGCATCTGCTCCTTGGGAACCGGGCGAGGGTCGAGCTCAAGCGCAGGCAGAGGGGTGTCTACTTCGCTTCCGAAGAGGTCGAACATCGTCGATTGGCCGCTGTCGCGCAGTTCTCGCTCGCGCCGGGCGAGATTCATCACGCGCTCGCTGTTGACGACGAGCGTGCCGCGATCCTCGCCAAGCATGTCGAAGGCGCCGGCCATCGCGAGATGCTCGATCGCCCGCGAATTGGCGGATGTGAGGTCGGCGCGCTTGCAGAAGTCCTCGAGGTCCCGGTAGACGCCGCTCGCCGACCGCGCGGCGACGATGCCCTCGACCGCGGAAGAGCCGACGTTCTTCACCACGCCCAGGCCGAAACGGATTGCAAGCGGGCCGTCCGGCATCGCATGGACGCTGAAATTGTCGTCGCTGGCGTTGATGTCCGGGGGTAGCACCTCGATGCCCAGCTTCGTGCACTCGGCCACGGCGGCTGCGATGCGGTCGTGGGTGTCGGGCGCACTCTTGGTCATCTGCAGGACGGCGCACATGTATTGGACGGGGTAGTTCGCCTTCAGCCAGGCGGTCTGGTAGGCGATGTTGCCGTAGCACCAACTGTGGGCCTTGTTGAAGGCGTAGCCGGCGAACGGCTCGATCAGGTTGAAGACGGCTTCCGCGTCATAGGTGCTATAGCCGTTGCGCACGGCTCCCGCGACGAAGCCCTCACGCTCGGCGACCATGATCTCGGCTTTCTTCTTGCCCATGGCCTTGCGCATGACGTCGGCCTGGCCGAGCGAGTAGCCCGCGAACTGCCGGGCGATGAGCAGCACCTGGTCCTGGTAGACGATC
Organism: Tepidiformaceae bacterium; assembly: GCA_046713815.1. GTDB lineage: Bacteria > Chloroflexota > Dehalococcoidia > Tepidiformales > Tepidiformaceae > JBBDMZ01. Next base: position 2,324 of record JBKKBS010000365.1, on the reverse strand, counting down.
ACTCCGTAGGTCTCATCGAGCACGTTTGCGAGGTCGGGATGGGGGTACGTGATCGTGACCCGGCCATGCTTGCCATCGATGTAGCGCGGGATGTGCTGCATGGGGCCCGGGCGGTAGAGGGCCACCAGCGCACAGAGATCGGCGATGTTCGTCGGCTGAAGGTCCTGTACATATCGCCGCATGCCCGCCGACTCAAGCTGGAAGACGCCAAACGTCTCGCCCTTGCCGAGCATGCGCATGGCCTTCTCGTCGCCGTCGGGCAGCGACACGATATTAACGTCCTGGCCCGTGGTTTCGCGAATGATGTCCACCGCGCGCCCGAGGATGGTGAGGTTCGAGAGACCGAGGAAATCCATCTTCAGCAGGCCAATTTTCGCGACCTGATCCATGGCGAACTGCGTCGTGGGGATGCTCGTTTCGTCGCCCCGGCTGGGGCGTTGCAGAGGCACATGGTCGATCAACGGGTCGCGGGAGATGACAACGCCCGCCGCGTGCGTGCTCGCATGACGCGAGACGCCTTCGAGCTGCTGGGCCGTCTCCACCAGACGCCGGACCTTCGGGTCCGCCTCAACCGCATCGCGCATCTCGCTCGACTGCTCCAGCGCTTCGGCGAGCGTGATATGGAGCGCGTTCGGCACGAGGCGCGCCACACGGTCGGTGTCCGCGTAAGTCAGCCCAAGGGCGCGGCCCACATCCCGGATAGCGGCCTTCGCGCCGAGCGTCCCAAAGGTAATGATCTGGGCGACGCGATCCTTGCCGTAGCGGTCGTAGGCGAAGCGGATCATCTCGTCGCGGCGGTCGTCGGCGAAGTCGAAGTCGACATCCGGCATCTCGCGCCGCTCGAGGTTGAGAAAGCGCTCGAAGACGAGCCGGTTGGCGACGGGGTCGATGTCCGTGACGTTCAGCGAATAGAGCACGAGTGACGCCGCGGCCGACCCGCGCACACCCATGCGCACGCCCTTCTCGCGGGCGAAGTCCGCAATCTCCTTTACCACGTACATGTAATCCGTGAAGCCTGTCTGCTTGAGCACGTCGAGCTCGTACATGAGGCGGTCGGTGAGTTCTTGCGTCACCTCGGGAAATCGCTGATGCAGGCCGCGCATGCAAAGCTCGGCGAGGTATTCGTCGCTGGCCCGGCCAGCCGGGACGGGGGGCTCGGGCAGCAACTGGCGGTCGAACTTCAGCTCAAGGTCACACTCGTCCGCCACGAGCATCGTGTTGCTGCAGAACTCCGGGTTGTCCGGGAAAAGGTCGAGCATCTCCTGCTCGCTCCGCACCCAATAGCCTGTGCCGTCGATCTTGAAGCGGTCCTGCTGGTCCACTGTCGCGTTCGTGCCGATGCAGAGGAGGACATCATGGGCGTCGGCTTCAGTGGGGAGCGTGTAGTGGCTGTCGTTGGTCGCCACGACTGGGATAGCCAGCTCGCGCCCGATGCCGGCGATGGTGGGGTTCAGGCGCGTGAACTTCTCGTCCCCATGGTCCTGCACTTCGAGGAAGTAGTGTCCGTCGAAGACCTCTCGATACCACTTCGCAACGTCGATCGCGCCCTCGCGGTCGCCCTCCCGGATGCGGCGATGGAACTCGGCGGAGGGGCAGCCGCTCAGGGCCGTCAGCCCGGCGGAGTGCAGCTCGATGAGCTCACGGTCGATACGAGGCTTGTAGTAGTAGCCCTCCAGGTTCGCTTTCGTGGTGAGGGCAATGAGGTTCTTATAGCCCTCAAGGTTGCGGGCGAGAAGGAGGAGGTGGTACGGCTGGCTGTCGCCCCGTTCACGGCTGTGGCGCGTGCCCTGGGCGACGTAGGCCTCCACGCCGATGATCGGTTTGATGCCGCGCTCGCGGGCCTCGCGATAGAAGTCGATGGCGCCATAGAGCGCGCCGTGATCGGTAATCGCGACGGCTTCCTGGCCGAGCGCCTTCACGCGGTCCATGAGGGGCGCGATCTTGGACATGCCGTCGAGCAGTGAATACTCGGTATGAGTGTGTAGATGGGTAAACATATTCCGGGAGCCTGAGTCTACACCGGCGCCCGGCACCGATCGACGGGCGTTACGTCACTCGGTGCGTGAAGTTCCAGCTCACCACCAGATCTTCGTCTCCACGTCGGCAGGCTGGTCTTCCCAGTTTGTCGTCCAGAGGTTCGAACTGAGGTACTTCCAGCCGCCGTCGGCCATCAGGCAGACGATGTGCTGTTCGCCCTGCAGTCGCTCCGCCGCTTTCACCGCCGCGCGCACGACCGCCCCGCAACTGATCCCGACGAAGAGGCCTTCCTTCTGTGTCAGCTCCTTCGAAGCGTTGAAGCTCGACGCGGAGTCGACCACAATCTT
>JBKKBS010000364.1:0-2802 GCA_046713815.1 Tepidiformaceae bacterium | reverse complement strand
GAGTGGCTGCGATGTCGGCAGCTCGTACCACTTGCCAAAGATCGTGGGCGCGGCGCATGCGGCCGACATGATTTACTCCGGCCGGCTGGTCGATGCCGAGCAAGCGTTGGCGATGGGCCTGATCACGCGCATCGTCGAGCCGCTGCAACTCGTGGACGCGGCGGTCGACATCGCGAAGGCGTGGGTCGAACGCTCCAGCCCCATGGGCCTGCGACTCTCGAAAGAAGTGCTGAACGAGACGACTACTGGCATCTCCCTCGAGAACGCTCTCAAACTCGAAAACCGCAACCAGATCCTCGCCAGCACTACCGCCGACTCCGTCGAAGCCCGCCGCGCCTTCGCCGAGAAACGCTCCCCCGAGTGGCGCGACGCCTGACACCTCACCCCCCCCGCGCACCGAACGTCTCCCTCTCCCGCCGCTGCGGGTGAGGGCGGGATGTCGGTCGCAGCGATCGCGTTTCCATTTTATCCATCCCGCTGGGCGCCCGCGACATCCGCACTCTCGGAGCGCGACGAGAGGGGGGTTGCGTTACAAGAAACGGGGGGACTGGAGTTCGGAGATGCCGAGTTCGGCCTTGCCGATCGTTTCCAGGGCATCCCAGTGCGGGATTGGATGGAACTTGCCGGCGCGCACGTCGCGATACATCCGTTCGAGGGGCGAACGCTTGTGGAAGGCGCCGCCGCCCATGAGTTCGACGGCCGTATCGACGACCTTCACGGCAGACTGTGTGGCGAATTGCTGTGTCGCCTCGGCCAAGGCCAGTGCGTCCGGGTTACGCCAGGTTGGGTCGCCCAGGCGCTGTGCGGAGCGCCGCACGAACGCACGCGCGGATTCCACGCCGATGAACATCTCCGCGACCGAGTACTGCACTCCCGGCGTGTGCCGCAGTTCGCCGTGTGGGAGGCGCGAACGGGTGGCGACGGCATTCCTGGCATAGTCGCGGGCGGCCGCGGCGATGCCGGTGTAGGTGGCGGCAATCGTCGGCGCGAACCAGAAGAGAAACGGGAAACCCTGGTCTTCGATGGGCGTGTCCTGTGCGATCTCGAACATCTTGAAGGCCTCGGGCGCCACGCAGTCCTTGAACTCGACCGTGTAGCTGGCCGTGCCGCGCATGCCCATGACATCCCAGTCCGGGATGATTGTCACGCCCGCGGTCTCCTTGGGGAGCTGGAACGTGAGGACCTTCGTTTCTCCGTCTTCTTCCAGCAACCCGCTAAACGCCACAAATGGATTCGATGGGGTGTTGCTGCCGAAGACCTTGCGCCCGTTAAGCTTGAATCCGCCGTCGACGCGTTCGACGCGGGCCGCGGGGTGGCGAAACGGATCGGAGCTTTCGACCTCGGAGATTGCGCCGCCAAGCGTCAGGCGCGCATGGGCGATGCCCATCATCGGCATCTGGAAACGCTGGTCACCCTTGGCCGCCATTTCCGCGATGGCGCCGCAGAAGAAGCTATGCATGTTGGCGCAGAGGGCCGTGGAACCGCAGCCGTAAGCGAGCCGCTCCTGCGTCAGGCAGAGGTCCTCGATCGTCGCATCTTCGCCCGTCACGGATGACGGCAGGCATTGCTTCATGTAGCCCGAGTCGTGGAGCTTCTCGATGTTCTCGGCGACGTACGAGCCCTCGCGGTCGTGCTCGGCGGCGCGTGTGGCGAAGTCGTCCGCATGCGCGGCCGCTCGTCGCACGAGCGCTACCTGGCGCTCCGAGAGGTCGTTGTATTCGTGTCCGAGGGCCGTCTCTGTTCGCTCCGCGGTCGTCATCTTTCCCACCTCCGTGATTTGGGGAGCAGTATCCCCGAAGAGCATTCACGTTACAACGCAGAACGTGAGCGCCCTCACGCTCGGTGTGATTACGTCGCCTGACGTATTAACCCGGAACCAGAGTTCGCCGGGCACGGGCGATGCATTAGCAATTGCGTTCCATTTGCACAATCGGCCTCCGCGTCTCAGCGCCTCCGCGGTTCAAGAATCGTCCGGCCTGACGCCATCGCCACTGTCGCGTATCATCCGGCCTCACACACCACTTCCGGGAGCAAGCACATGGCCAACATCACTGGCGCGCAGATCATCGCCCGCAGTCTCAAGCAGCAGGGGGTCGAGTTCATGTTCGGGATCGTCGGCATCCCCGTTATCCCGATCGCCATCCACGCGCAGCGCGAGGGGATCAAGTTCTTCGGCTTCAGGAACGAACAGGCCGCGAGCTACGCCGCCGCGGCCGTGGGTTTCCTCACCGGCAGGCCGGGCGTCTGCCTCGGCGTCTCCGGTCCAGGCATGATCCACGGCGTCGCTGGCATGGCCAACGCCTGGTCGAACTGCTGGCCGATGATCCTCATCGGCGGCGCCAACGACTCCTACCAGAACGGCCAGGGCGCCTTCCAGGAAGCCCCCCAGATCGAAGCCGCGCGGCCCTTCGCGAAGTACTGTGCCCGCCCCGACAGCATCGCGCGCATCCCCTACTACATCGAGCAGGCGGTGCGCACGTCGATCTATGGCCGTCCCGGCGCCTGCTACCTCGACTTCCCCGGCGACATCATCACGGGCGAAGTGGAGGAAGACGACCTGACGTTCCCCGCGCGCTGTCCCGACCCCGCGCGCACGTCCGCGCCCCAGGAACGCATCGACGAAGCGCTCGGCGCGATCAAGTCGGCGGAACGCCCGCTGGTGATCGTGGGCAAGGGCGCTGCCTACGCGCGCGCCGAGGACGAGGTACGCGAGTTCATCGAGGCGACACAACTGCCGTACCTGGCCACGCCCATGGGCAAGGGCGTGCTGCCCGACGACCATCCCCTCTCCGCGGCGCCCGC
>JBKKBS010000363.1:0-2762 GCA_046713815.1 Tepidiformaceae bacterium | reverse complement strand
CGAGGGATGTCGTGGATCTCGGGCGGATGCGGGAGCTCGGCTTGCCGTTCTGGCTGGCGGGATCGTGCGCGACGCCCGGCGGGCTCGCCGAAGCGCAGCGCCAGGGTGCCGTCGGGATTCTAGTCGGGACGCTCTTTGCGTTCTGCGATGAATCCGGCGTGGAACCCTCGGTCCGGGCGCGCGTTCTCGAAAAAGTGCGCACCGGCCAGGCGCAGGTCCACACCGATCCTCTCGCATCGCCAACGGGGTTTCCGTTCAAGGTGGTGCAGATCGACGGCACGCTCTCGGACGAGGCCGTCTATGACGCACGGGAGCGGCGCTGCGATCTCGGGTATCTGCGCGAACTCTACCGCCGCACCGACGGCACGCCCGGGTACCGGTGCCCTGCAGAGCCGGTCGATGACTACCTCCGCAAGGGTGGACGCCTCGAAGACACGGTGGGACGTAAGTGCATCTGTAACGGGCTGCTCGCCACCGTGGGACTTGGGCAGCGGCGGGCAGAAGGAACCGAGCCGCCGATTGTGACGTCTGGAGCCGGCCTGCTCGACATCGCTGGGGTCCTGGGCGACCGCGCCGCCTACTCGGCCGCGAACGTCGTGACCTACCTTACTTCGGGGCGCTGAGTGTGTGGACGTGTCGTGGCCAGCGCGGAGTCCACTGTGGCGTGGGGACTGCGCGAAGCCGGCAACTGTACCAGCTTCGCTCCACGCGGTTCCTTTGAGCGGGTTCCTCATGCACGCCTCGGCTCAGTGCCGCATTGGCGGAGTGTTCGACGTCGACGTCATGGTGCCGGTTTTCGACAGCGCGACGATCTGACCGATGGCGCCCCGTGACGCGTCCGCGAACTCATGGTCCACGAGGACGTAGCGCCCTTCCTCCGGGACGATGAACTCCAGGACCGCTCCGCTGCTCGAACCGATGAGGACAGTCTGCATGCCATGCATCTCGTTCTTCGGATTGCCCTCGAACCACACCCGGTCGAAGATGGCTCCGATAACGTGCGTGCTGGCCTGGTCGTTCGGTCCGGCGTTGTGGAAGTAGAGCCTGACACGTTCGCCGACCTTTGCGAGGAGCGGATGCTCGGTCAGTGCCGCCGCATGGCCGTTGAAGAGCACGTGCGAGGGCTGTTTCCGAAGCGCGGCATCGTAGTCGAGCTCATACAGGCCGTTCTCGCCGCCCGGCTTCAGATAGAACTCGGATTGCACGACAGCATACCGCCGAACCGCTTCATCATCGGTGGGGTAGCCTTCACGAGGCGAGACGATCACGATGCCATACTGGCCCATGGCGACATGCTGCAGAACCGGCGGCACGCCGCAGTGATACATGTAGACGCCGGGGTAGTTCGCGACCCACTCGAACTTGATGCTCTGACCGGGCAGAATCATGCGCCATTTGTCGTCGGCCGCCACGGTCGCCGCGTGAAAGTCGATCGAGTGGTGCATCGGCATGATCGAGGGGATCGCTTTCTGCAGACTCGCGGCCGCGAGCTGCTGCAGGAACGGCGCATCGCTCCTGTCCGGTGACGAGGTCAAGACTTTCTCGTGTGAACGGTTCCGCATCACGAAGCTGATGCGATCCCCTTCGCGGACGTGGATCACGGGACCGGGTACACTGCCGCCGAACGTCCACGCCTGGTAGCGGACGCCGGGAGCAATCTCAATCTCCTGCGCGACGATGTCGAGCCGCACGTTATGCGTGCGATTCCCGGGCTTCAGCTCGGCGATATTCGGCAGGAAGGTGACCGCGTCTCCTTCCATGAGCGGCCCGCTGGTGTTCGTCGTCTCGAAGATCTCAGCGCGCGGTGTGCCCCACACCTTTCCCGAGGACTCGTCTCCGCGGGCGCGGATGACGAGAAGAACGGCCACGACGGCCGCCACTGCAAGAGTGGCGGCGACGATGGACAGGCGACGCGTTGTCGTGCTCATTGTGACCTCTGTATGCCAGCCTCGGACGCCAGGGCCGCGGCTCGCGGAAACAGCACGTTGTTGTCGAGATGAACGTGCAGATGCATCAGTTGCTCGAGCTCTTTCAGTCCCCGATGGGTCCGCGCAGCGGCGAGCAGGCACTTGTGGGAACGATGTAGCGATCGGTGACCTGTCCCAGCGCCGCCAGGCGCAGAGCGACGTCCGCACGAGTGCCGGGGCGAACGTGAATCAGGTAACTGCGAATCGTCACGGTCTCCGGCGCCTCGACTGCCGGCGATGATCGAGGCGGATCACGTTCTCCACATACGCAAACCAGAGCCGGCTCCCGCCAAACGTCCCCGTCACGACGTCGCCGCCGGCGATGCGCGCGACGAAGCCGTTGACCGACCAGCGCTTCGTCACCGTGTAGTCGGCGGACATCTCGAACGACGTGCCGAGGCGCGTGCTCCCGTTCGAACGTCGGCCTGCGTATCCGAATGCGGTGCCCCGACTGAGCGTCGCGCCGCTGCCCGCGTACCAGAGGTCGGCGGACGATGCCAGGTCGAGCCGATGCACGTCGAATCGCACGCCCAACGACGGCCGCGGCCGCGCCAGCACCTGCACGAACAGATCGCGGAGGTTCATGGTCCCGTAAACCGTGGTTTGTGAAAACCGGCGCACGGTCGGCAGCAGCGGAAAGAACGTCTCGTGCCGACTGTCGCCCCCGTCGCCATCACCGGACGCGTAGAACAGACCGGCGCGGACCCACGGGCGCCACGCGGTCCGCATCCACTGATAGCCGGCCTCGCCGGCCACGGCAAACGCCGCGTGGTCCTGCCCGTACCAATCGCCCCG
>JBKKBS010000362.1:0-5998 GCA_046713815.1 Tepidiformaceae bacterium | reverse complement strand
GCGTTCACGTTCCCAGGGTTGAAGTGCGGCTGGACGTACTGTACGAGTCCGTCAGGCCCCACGATCACCACGCCCCGGCGCGACTTGCCCTCGTCCGCGTCCCACATGCCGTACGTCTTCACGGCCTCTCCGTGGAAGTCGCTAATCAGTGCGAAGGGGAAGGTGTCGCGCTCCTGGAACTTCGCGTGTGAACCGACGCCGTTCGTGTTGATGCCGTAGACCTGCACGCCCGCGTCCACCAGCAGACCGTACTCCTGCGCGAAAACTTTCAATTCGCTCGTGCAGATGGGCATGCCGTCGTCCTGGTAAAAGATCAGCATGACTGGCCCATGTGTGAGCGCTTCGCTCAACTCGAGAGTCGACTGCTCGCCGTGAGACCCAACCGTTGGCAACGAAAAATCGGGCGCCCGCTCCCCAGCGACGATCGGTTCGGCGCGAATCTCAACGTGAGGCGGCGAGTCGTCAGGCATCGACCGCCTCGAATCCCGGCGGTCGAAGGTCGACGCCACGCGTCGCCCCCAGCACGCGGATCCGTCCCAGTCCCGCGCCGTCCGTGAGCTGCGTCAGCGCCCGCCGCCGCGTGAAGTATTCGTTCATGTTACCCCGAGCCGATTCGACGAGCTGTCCCAGGCCCAGTCCCCAGAGGAACTCGCTCTGCGCCACTGGCCCGTGGACGGCCATCCCCGCCTCTTCCGCGGCGCTCGCAAGCTCGGAAAAGTTTACATGTGCGGTGATGTCCTGATCGCCCACATGGATGAGCGGATTTTCGTGGGCCGTGTGCCGGCGGAAGCAGAGGAGCGTGCCCTGTGTCCGCCACGGCGCCCACAGATCTTCCACAGGGTAACCATAATCGAACACCAGCACCCCTCCCCGTTTCACGAGGCCGCAGAGGCGCAACATCGCGGGGTAGGCATTGGTGTTCAGTTCGAAGCGGCCGCTGGCGGGCGCGCCATCGATCGTGGCGACGCCGCCGCGCGTCTCGACGAAGCGTGCCGCATCGTCATCCCAGCGCACAAGCACCTCCACCGGTCCACGCCCGCTGGCCTCGAATATCCGCACCGGGAACGCGTCGAAGAGTTCGTTCGCCACCACGAGGCCGGCGGCTACGGGCTCCGGCAGCGTGGTCCGCCACTCGACCCTTCGGTCGTGGCCCGGGGAGTGTGGCTCCACCGCCACATAGTGAATAGCCTCTCGAAACCCGTCTCGCCGCCCCTCTGCCCAGTCCAGGATTGCGGTCGCGAGCCGTCCCTCTCCCGCGCCAGGCTCGATGATCGAGAATTCGGGGGGCCTGCCCAATGATTCCCACGCCCACTGGCACCATGCCCCCGCCGCCCAACCGAACATGGGATGGATTGCCGGGCTGGTGAGGAAATCGCCCTGCGGCCCGATCCGTCCCGGCTTTGTGTAATACCCGTGCTCCGGGTGATAGAGGGCGAGCTGCATGAACCGATCGAACGGGATCGCGCCGCCGTCCATCTCCGCGACGATTGCAGCGACCAGCCGCGGGTTGCCGAGGGCCGCGGTGCCGGGGTCGAGGTCAAGCGCCACTTATGCAGTTTCGCACCACGCGCAGTCCGTACGCGACCACGGCATACAATCGTGAGCATGAAGCTGCTCATCCTCGGCAACAGCGACTACGACGGAAGCATGCTCGAAGACGACTCCCAATCCTGGCCCTATCTTGTCGGCAACCGACTTTCGGACGACCTCGGCATCCCGGTCGAAGTGCTGAATCGTAAGCTCGTGCCGTCGCGGCGCGATGCCGTGGCCACCGCCGAGGCGCTCATTGCGGAGCACCTCCCGGACCTCGTGGTTGTCGGGCTCAACCCATACGCGTTCGCCATCACCCGCGTCGCAACGAGAATTCGCAACCGCCTTGGTGAGCGGCCCTATCGCCTGTATGTGCGACTCGAGCAGGCATTCGACCGGCGTACCCGCGAGGGCCGTGTCCGCTCGCGCATCAACCACGCCGCGCGGCGCGTTGCCCGCTCTACTATCGGCGCGGCGCCACTGGCCCCAGTCGACCAGATTATCGCCACCTATCGCGCCGTCTTCGCCCGGCTCTCGCGGGAGGAGCAGTTGCAGGCCGTCATCATGGGCGGCAGCCGCCTCTCGTTGAACGCGCAGTTCGTGAACTCCCGCCTCCTGACCGAGGTCGACCGCTTCCGCTCCTCCATGGAAGAAGCAGCGGCCCAGCATCACTTCGCCTTTTTCGATACGGAAGCGACTGTTGCTGGACCAGATCGCGAGACGTACTTCCTCCCGGACGGCGTGCATCGCAACGTTCTCGGTCACGAGCGCCTGGCCGACATGGTCCTGCCCGTCCTTGCGCGGGAGCTGAACGAGCTCCGAGTCTCGACATCCGCACGCTGACGGCCCAAGGCGGGTAACATATCCCGGCCAACGGTATTGGCCCGCGGCAATCCACACCGGAGCACTCCTACATGGGCCTGCGCACACCGCAGCAGTACATCGACTCCCTGAAAGACAACCGCACGGTCTTCTACCGCGGAGAGCGCGTCACCGACGTGACCACGCACCCGGTCATCCAGAAGGCCGTGCATCACGCCTCCATCGACTACGAGATGACCGAGGATCCAAGCATCCGCGACCTCGCCGTCGTCTCCGAAAACGGCGACGAGTACAGTCGCTACTTCAAGATCCCCGCCAGTACCGATGACCTGCTCAAGCGCGCGCAAATCATCGAAGAAGCGACCGCCCGCGGGAAGACGCTCGTTGTGCTCGTCAAGGAGATCGGGTCGGACGCGCTCTTCGCCCTGCACCGCATCTCCCGCCAGGTCGACCAGAAATACGAGACCGAGTACTTCAAGCGCGTCCAGCAGTTCTATCGCCACTGCCGCGACAACGACCTGACCATCTCCGTTGCTCAGACCGACACGAAGGGCGACCGCTCCCAGGGTCCGCTCGGTCAGACGCACCCCGATTACTACACGCGCATCGTCGAGCGCCGCGATGACGGCATCGTCGTGCGTGGCGCGAAGGTCCACACGAGCTGCACCACAAACGTCAACGAGTTGATCGTCCTCCCCACGCGCGCCATGTCCGAAGCTGACGCCGACTATGCGGTTGCCTTCGCGATCCCCGTCGACACACCGGGCCTGAAGCTCATCGCCAGCCCCTACGGTGGCAGCGGCAAGAGCGAGTTCGACAACCCCCTCAGCGCGGACCGCAAGATGATGGAGACAATCACTGTTTTCGACGACGTCTTCGTGCCCTGGGAGCGCGTCTTTCTTGCGGGGGAATACGACTTCTGCGGGCCGCTGGCCCTTGGCTTCGTCGAATACCACCGCTTTACGGCCGTTTCCTACAAGCTCCCGCTCGTCGACGCGCTCATCGGCGCCTCGCTCCTCATGGCGGACATGAACGGCATCACCAAGGCCGCGCATGTCCGCGAAAAGCTCGTCTGGCTTATCGGTTATGCGGAGACGCTGCGGGCGCTGGTGGAGATGGCGGCGCTGCGCGGCCGGAGCGACGAGCACGGCATCTTCTCCCCCGACCCCCTGACCACGAACATGGCGAAGTACCATTTCGCTCACAACTACCACGAAGCGCTCCAACACGTTCAGGACATCGCAGGTGGCATGCTCGTCACCGGCCCCGGCGTCGAAGACTTCGCCAATCCCGAGACCGGCGACCTGTTGCGCAAGTACCTCGGCGGTCGCGCGGGCGTCGATGGCGAAGAACGCGTCCGCGCCCTGAACATGGTTAGCGACCTCACGACCGGGGACTTCGGCGGCTACCACGCCGTCCTCGCCATCCACGCGGAAGGCTCGCTCGAGGCCGAGAAGCTCATGATCTACCGTGCCTACGACGGCCGCCGCACCCTCCAATATGCAAAAGAGCTTGCAGGGCTCGCCTGAAAGGAATCAACCAATGGCAAACAAGCAGGAAGCGATCGCCTCCCTCGATGCCGGCTACAACAAGTTCCGCTCCGGAATCGTCGACCTCTCGGACGCCGCCTACGAAGAAAAGTGGCTCGGCGATTGGAATCTCGCGGAGATCCTCGCGCACATGACCGGCTGGTACGGCGAGATGACGGCCGCCCTCGACCGCGTCGGCCGCGGCGAACGCCCCGTTCCAGAGGGGGTCGACTACGGCGACTCCGACGCCTGGAACGCGAAGTTCGCACCCCAGGCGAAGCAGGGCCGCGCCGCGCTGGTGGAGTGGGATGCCGCCTATGCCGGCTACCGCGTCGCCGCCGATAGGCTGGGCGAAGACAAGTACGGCCTCGACCCGGAGAAGGGACGCCCCATGATCGGCAATCGCCTGCTCCAGGGCGCCGGCATCGGCCATTTCGAAGAGCACCAGGGACAACTGGATGAGTGGTTGAAGCGGAGAGGGTAAGCTCGGAGTGGCCAGCCGGGCGAAATCCACGAATTGGCGGTGGCAGTGGAGATCCCGCTCTTCCCTCTGCGCACGGTGCTCTTCCCGGGCATGCCCCTGCCCCTGCGTGTCTTCGAAGAGCGCTACCGCGTCATGGTGCGCGAGCTCCTCGCGGCCGGCGGTCGCTTCGGCGTGATGCTCATCCGCGAAGGCGAGGAGGTAGGCGGAGGCGCCGTCCCCCACAGCGTCGGCACTACCGCCGTGATCGAGCAGTGCGAAGAGGTTGGCGGAGGCCGCTTCGTCCTCAACGCGCGTGGCGAGCGCCGCTTTCACCTCCGCCGGATGCTCCCTCCTCGCCCCTACCCATACGGCGAGGTCGAACTGATCGACACCGACTACCGTGGCGACGAAGCGCGTCTCAACCGCGCGCTCGAAACCGTCAAAGCCACCTTTCCCGTCTACTTTCGCCTCGCCCTCTCGCTGACGGACCAATGGGCGCGCGGCCTCAAGCTCCCAGCGGACGCCCACGACCTCGTCGACTTCCTCGCCCCGTGGCTGCAGGTGGACGAGGAGATCAAGCAGCGCATGCTCGAGACTGAGGCCGCATCCGATCGGGTGGGCTACCTCGCCGAAGTGCTCGATGACCTGCTCGGCCGGACACGCGGCGAAGTCACCGAATACCGCCGCCGCAAATTCGACAGCCTCGGCGGCCATAACTGAGAACTACGGCTGCTGATCACCAACCGCTGATGACAGGCAGCGCACGAGGCGGGCCGCGAGTACGCCACTCGGATCGAGCGAAGGATTGAAGATTGTTACCTCAATGCCTGCGAATCCCGGAGCCTTCGATGCAGCCGCGAGGACCGTTTCCAGCTCGTCCCATGAAAGACCGCCGTCGAGCCGGTAGTCGACGGCCGGCTTGAGCGCGTCGTCCAGTACATCGCAATCGAGATGCACGAAGAATCCGGCCAGTTCGGGCTGCGTGAGCACGCCCATCGCCCGCTCAAGGCTCGCTCCGATTCCGGAAATGCGGACCTCTGCTAATTCGATTAGTTCGATGGCGGTATCTTCGATGCGTTGGCTCCCGGCGGCTTCCGCTTCGGCCCCGTCTCGCCGGCCGAGAGCAACCACGTCTCCTTCTCTCACCAAGGGACGAAACCCGTCGATCAGGGTGACCACGTCCGGCCCACGCCCCGTCGCAAAGGCGAGTTCCATGGAGGCCGCCTCGCCGTTCGGCTCGGCTTCGGGTTGGTAGAAGTCCGCATGTCCGTCGAGGAAGAGAAGGCCGTATCGGCCGCGCCGCCGGAGGGCTAGCATCGAGCCAAGCAGGATCGAACAGTCGCCGCCGAGTATGAACGGCCGCTCCCGGCGGTCGAGCACCTTTGCGATGGCGTCCGCTAGATCGCACGCGAATTGGCGGATGGCGGGTCCGTTGAGCAGCATCCTCTCTGGATCCCGCACGGGACCGTACGGAAACGGTGCCACGCGCCCGGCATGGCGAGCACTCAGCGAGGCCAGCAATCCGTTCGCGAGAAGCGCCTCCGGGAGTCTTTCCACTCCACCAGGGAATAACCCGAGCACGGACGGCGCTTCAATGATGGCGAACCGGGACACGCCTCAAGGCTACCGACATCCGCGTCTGTCGGTCTACACC
>JBKKBS010000361.1:0-3323 GCA_046713815.1 Tepidiformaceae bacterium | reverse complement strand
GTGATCGCGAGCGCGCTGTAGCCAAGCGCGAGGGCACGGTCGACCATCTCGTCGCAGCTGCTGGCGCCTTCGCGAAGCGACCAGCATGAGTGCGCATGCAGTTCGGCGTAACCTGCCATGCCGTCATTATAGAACAAACGTTCGAAGGATTCGACAAGCTTCTGGAACGAAACGCCCTCAGTTCGCCTCGGCCGCGCGTTCCAGGAAGGGCTTCACCATCGCCGCCAGGGCGCGATGCTCCGGCTTCTGCAGCTTCGCGTCGCGCTCCAGGACTTCGCTCGCGAGGCCGCGCGCCCGGTAGAGGATCTCCCGGTCGGTCAGGCGCGCGACGCGCAACATCGAATTGGCGCCGCTCTGCAGCGTGCCCCAGGCATCGCCCTCGCCGCGCATCTCGAGATCGAATTCGGCGAGGCGGAAGCCGTCTGTCGTCTCGCACATCGCCTCCAGCCGCTCGCGTGCCTCGGGCCCCGGATCTTCGCTCGAACTGAAGAGCAGGCAGTAGCTCTGCCTGTGCGAACGGCCGACCCGCCCGCGGAACTGGTGCAACTGCGAAAGCCCGAAGCGCTCGGCCCCTTCGATCACGATCATGGTCGCGTTGGGCACATCGATGCCGACTTCGATGACGCTCGTCGAAACCAGGGCCTGCGAACCATGCTTCGCGAAGCGGTCCATGATCGCGTCCTTCTGGCGCCCCGGCATGCGGCCGTGGAGCAAGTCGAGTTCGTAGTCTCGAAGCGGGCCCGCCTTCAGCCGCTGGTACTCCTCCTCCGCGGAACGCACGTCGAGCGCCTCCGACTCCTCGACCAGCGGACAAATGACGAAGGCCTGTTCGCCAGCGTCGAGGTGCTCGCGAATGATCTGGTAGGCATCGTCGCGCTCGTGCGGTTGCACCCAAACCGTGCTCACCGGCTTCCGGCCGGGAGGCATCTCGTCGATTGTCGAGACCTCGAGGTCGCCGTAGACGGTCAGCGCGAGGGTGCGGGGGATGGGCGTGGCGGTCATGACGAGCAGGTGCGGGTTCAGGCCTTTCTGGCGCAGCTTGGCGCGCTGGAGCACGCCAAACCGATGCTGCTCGTCGACCACCGCGAGACCGAGCCGTGGTATCACGACATCGTCTTCGAGCAGCGCGTGCGTGCCGATGATGATGTCCGCGCCGCCGTGGGCCGTGTCGCTGCGAATCTGGAGCTTCTGGGCCGGCGTGAGCGAGCCCGTCAGGAGCAGGGCGCGCACCGGACGCGGGAGCCACTCGGGCTGAAACACACCGTCCAGGGCGGCGAACTCACCGCCACCGAAGAACTTCATGAGCGAACGATAGTGCTGCTCCGCGAGAATCTCCGTCGGCGCCATGAGGGCCGCCTGGCAGCCCGAGTTGACGGCGGCGAGCAGCGCCGCGAACGCGACGACCGTCTTGCCGCTGCCGACATCGCCCTGGAGCAGCCGGAGCATGGGGTGCGGTCCGCGAAGGTCCCCCAGGATCTCATCGAGAACATGCTCCTGGGAACGCGTGAGTGGGAACGGCAGCGACCGCAGGAATGCGGGCAGCACCTGGCCAAGCGCCAGGGGTGGTGCGTCGTTGCCCTGCTGCCACTCCGCCCGTCGCATGAGCACCGCCGCCTGGACGGCGAGAAACTCGCCAATGGCGAGTCTGCGCCGCGCCTCCTCGGCTTCCGCGAACGAGGACGGATAATGATACGTGCGGATCGCGTCCGCCAGCGGCGGAAGCTGTGTTTCTTCCCGCTGCCAGGCCGGTACCGGGTCCGGCAGCCGTGCCGCAAGCCCATCCACGGCTGCTTTCACCGCGCGACGGATCGTTCGCTGGCTCAGGCCCTGAGTGGCCGGGTAGACGGGGATGAGCTTGCCCGCATCGACAAGGTCCTCGTCCGCGGGCTCCCATTCGGGATTCTCCATCTGCAGGCGGCCGCGCCACGAGCGGACCTTGCCGGAGAGGACGATGCGCTGGCCCTCCGCCATCTGTCGCACAATGTAGGGCTGGTTGAACCAGGTGACGCGCAGGGCGCCGGAGCCATCCTGCAAGACGGCTTCCGCACCTCGTACGCGGCGCCCGAATCGCATCTCGCGAATCGAGAATACGGTCGCAACCACGGTTTGGGGGGCGCTCGAGGGTTGAAGTTCGTCGATGCGCCGCACGTCGGTGAAATCGTTGAAGCGGCGCGGGAAGAGTCCGACCGCGTCGCCAGCAGTCTCGACTCCGAGCTTTTCGAACTTTGCGACGGCCGCCTTCCCGACGCCCGGGAGCTTCGTCACGGGGGACTTGAGATCGAGCCCGGCTCCGGAACTACTGTTCGCGGTCGCTGCGGCCTTTGCGTGCCCGGACCTGGCGGCAGGCCGCGCGGGCTGTGCGCCGCGCTCCGGTGCGGGCGTGAAGCCGATCACCGGCGCTGGCGGCGGAGCGGGCGAGTCGGACAGCGCCCGGACGGTGCCGCGCAGCCACGCCTCGCGCTCTTCGGGTGGCAAGCCTCGATACCCGGCGGCGGGAAGCTCCTTCACCCGGGCGCGCAAGGGGTGCCGGGGTCCGAGGAGCCCATCTTCTGTCATCTGGATGAGGAGCCGGTCGATGCCGCCGATAACCGCGCCGTTGTCGCAGCCACGGCCAAGTTCCAGCTCGAAGACGCGTCGAAGGCGCGCGGTGTCCGAGAGCGTCGCAGCCATCACGCGCCCCCCGGGGCAATACACACCCCCAATGCGTTGGGTCCCGTATGGACGCCGATCACCGGCCCGAACTGGGCGATGATGAAGTCGGTGTGGGGCATGTGGGGGCGCAGTCGCTCGACGAGGACGTTGGCCTCGGCATCGTTGTTGGCGGATGCGACGAAGAGGCGGCGCACACGACGGTCCTGTAACGCGAGGCCGTACAGGCGCTCAACCGCCTTCGCGCGCGTGCGAATGCGCTCGAACGGGGCGATCTCGCCGTCCTCGGCGTGGAGGATCGGTTTGATGCTCAGCAGGGAACCTGCAAGAGCACGCGCGCGGCCGATGCGACCGCCGCGTTTCAGGTACTCCAGCGTGTCGAGGAACGCGTACCAGCGCACACGATTCATGGCTATGCGGGCAACGCGGCCGACCTCCTCCAAGGACGCGCCCGCGTTCGCTGCTTCGGCGGCCTCCATGACGATCGCTCCCAGTCCAAGGCTCACGTTGAGCGTATCGATCAGGTCGATGTGGAGCTCGTGGCTCACGGCCTCGCGCGCAATCCCGGCAGCGTTGATTGTGCCAGAGAGACGCGACGAAACGTGGATCGAGACGATCTCCCGGCCCTGTTCGGCTACCGATTCGTACACCTGTCTGAATGTCTCGACCGAAGG
>JBKKBS010000360.1:0-4739 GCA_046713815.1 Tepidiformaceae bacterium | reverse complement strand
CCCTCCCCCCATGCCCGCCCGCCACACCCGCCACCACCAAACCCACCCCCCGCTCGTCGCCCGGTGGCGCCCCCCTGGCATGGAAGCCCGTCTGGCCAACCACCAACAAGCCCACGAACCAGTTCGCCAAACCCATCGAACAAGCCGGATCGCTCGTTCAACGAGCCATTTTGTTTTTGCGCTGCCGTGCCGGGCGGGCGCGATGATGATGGGCACGAATGCGGTGGAATGCGCTCTCGATGCAAATCGTTGCCGCGCCGCGCATCAAACCACCCGGGGGCCGCGGCGTCGCTTCGTCAATTGGAAATTGCAAATGGGAAATGGGGAAATCGGAATTGTCACGCGTCGATCATCTCCACCGAGACGTCGTACACCTCGGCGTCGAGGCGCCACTCGGTGATGGCCGCCACGATCGCCTGGCACTGTTCGTCCGCGTGACGGGAATCGTTTGAGATGACGACGGCCGCAAGGGTGGCGAGCGCGGGAGCGTCGAGGTGCGCGGCTTCGATCACGGCCGCGTTGAAGCGCTGCCGCAGCCGCTCGACCACCGACTTCACGATCGTCCGCTTCTCCTTGAGCGTCCGCGACGGCAATCGCATGTCGATGGTCACCAGGCCGATGGTCACCTGGATTTCCAATTTGCAATTTGCAATTTCCAATTGGCTATCGCCGCAAGGGGGTTGTGGGAAATTGGAAATTGGAAATTGACAATTGGAAATTTCACAACGGGTCTGCCATCTCCGGCTCGGCCCGTTGGGGCAGGGGAGGGAGGTCTTCGGCGCCGCGAATGCCGAAATGCTCGAAGAACTTCATCGTCGTGCGGTAGAGCCTGGCGCGGCCGATGCCCTCGGACCAGCCGGGGCTCTCGATCAGGCCGCGTTGTTCGAGCGTGACCACGAGGCGGTCGCTGTTGACGCCGCGGATGGCCTCGATCTCCGCGCGCGTGCAGGGCTGCTTGTAGGCGATGATCGTGAGCGTTTCGAGGGCGGCACGGGTGAGGCGCTGGCCCGGCCCGGCTCCCACAAGCGCGTCGATGTACGGAGCGTAGTCGGGCGCGCTCACGAGCTGGTAACGCTGGCCGTCCTCCATCACGCGCAGGCCGCGCGCCTCGTAGTCCTGCGCGAGCTGTGCGAGCGCCTTCCGGGCGGCGCCATCGCCGCAGCCCGCGGCGCGCGCGAGGGCGCTCAACGTCTGGGGCTCCTCGCTCACAAAGAGCAGTGCTTCCATCACCCACGGCAGCTCAGCCGCGGGACGCGGCGTCAGTCGTGGTGCTTCCTCCGTCACTCTCGCTCCTGCTCGTGGTTCGGCTTCGCGCGCGATGCCGGGTCAACGTCCGGGGGCGCGGCGTCTTCCATGTCCCGCGGGGGCCGGTCTGGCGGTGCGCCCTCGGCCCTACGGACGTCCGGGGGCCGGGTGTCTTCCATGTCCCGAGGGGGACGGTCGGAAGGTGCGGCTTCGGCTCTACGCACGTCCGGCGGTGGTTCGGGCCAGGACACCGGATCCGAGGGGTCGGTCGCGCGCGGCGGCGAGATCGGCCGCTGGGGATCCATGCGGCGGACGCTCTCGCCCTCGCCCATGGGCTGGCCCTTGACCGGGTCGTAGCTGATGCGAATGCTGGGCCGCTTGACGTTCGTGACGCCGACCTGCTCCTTGAAGGCGCGGTTGATGGCGTCGTTCACGACGGTGGTGACGTGCGCGACGCTGGCAGCGGAGTCGATCACGACCAGCGCATCCGTCTCCACGGCGCCCCCCGAGACTCGCACACGGGGCACTGCCTGGCGCACTTCGGCGAGCGACTCGATCTCTTCGCGGACAAGGCGTTCGAGCGCCTGGGCGCTCATCTCCACCGTCCCGCCGTCGCTCTGCTTGAGGCGTAGCATGCCGCTGCTGCCACGGCTACCGGAGGGCAATAGCGCCATCAGGAGCGTCCACAGGCCGAAGACGATGAGCACTCCCAGGACCGCCGTCGCGAGCGTCTGGGCGGAATCCGTGGCGGTGATGAACGCCTGGAGGTTGAAGTCGTTGTTGATGTCTAGATCGAGCTTCTCGTTCTCGTTCCAGATGAGGCCGATGAGGCCCCCACAGGCGGCGATGAAGACCAGGCTATAGAGCGCGAGCAGAATCCGGCGGAACGTCATGAGACCCCCTCGGGGAAGCGTCCCCAGAGGCCCCCATCGTACACCGGACCAAGTTGCACGGGAGTGATCCGGTTGCGCATTTGTATGTCACTGGTCATCAACACGGGGATGTAATTATCGGTGTGGCCGTGCCAGCGGCGGCTCTCAGGTGTCGGCTCTCGGCTGTCAGTCGTTGGGCGTTCGTCCTCCCAGAGGACCGGGCGTATTGTGCCGGCGAAGCGGCGTTGGAAGCGGTTGGTCAGATCCTCGCCGAGGGCCAGCAGTTCGCGCGTGCGCGCCTGGCGAATCGGCGCCGGCACCTGTCCCGTCATGACCGCCGCCGCTGTTCGCGAACGTGGGGAGTAGGGGAAGGCGTGGATGCGCGCGAACTGGGCCGCTTCGCAGAGGGCGAGCGTGTCGGCGAAGTCCGCGTCCGACTCGCCCGGGAAGCCGGCGATGACGTCGGTCGTGATGGCCACGTCCGGGACGGCGGCGCGGATGCGGTCGACGGCAAGGCGGTAGTCGCGGGCGCTGTAGCGGCGGCGCATGCGCTCCAGCGTTGCTTCGCTGCCGGACTGGAGGGCGAGGTGGAAGTGGGGCATAAGGCGGGGGTCGTCCCAGAGGCCGATCAGTTCGGGCGTGATGTCCTGGGGTTGGAGCGAACTAAAGCGAATGCGTGCGACGTCGGTGTGATCGAGGAGACCGGCGATGAGCTGGTGCGGCTTCAACGGGAGATCGAAGTCACGGCCCCAGGCGCCGAGCTGTGTGCCAGTGATCACCGCCTCCTTCACGCCCCCTTTGACGGCCAGGTTGACCTCGGCCACTACCCGCGGGATCGGCCGCGACTCCTCGCGTCCGCGCGTGCGCGGGACGATGCAGAACGCGCAGACGTCGTTGCATCCCTCCTGCGCCTTGACGAATGCGCGCGTCCGCAAGGAGCCGCGCCCCTCCGTGGGCGCTGGAGGGCCCGCCATCGTCCGATTCCCGCCAACCCGTTCGCCGAGGAACGCCACTAACCGCGCCTTGTCCGCGTCGCGCGTACCCACCACGAGGTCCGCGCCCAGCGCCTCGATCGCCGCGAAGCCCGCCGATTGTGGGAAGCAGCCGGTGACGGTGATTGCCGCGCCCGGCGAGACGCGCCGCAGCGCGCGGATGAGCTTGCGTGACTTGCGGTCGGCGACATGCGTGACGGAGCAGGTGTTGACGACGTACGCGTCCGCCTCGCAGAGCCGGTCGACAACCTCGTAGCCCACGGCGCGCAAACCCCGCGCGATCTCTTCGGAGTCGGCGAGATTCAACTTGCACCCGAGCGTCAGCACTGCGGCCACGGGTCGTCCGGTCATGGCAAAAGAGTACAGGTGGGTGGCCGGAGTGCGCGAAGGGGAGCCGCCCGCGTTAGCGGGCGGTCAGCCCATCACAACGGCTGACTTAAGGCCATCCTTCCCCAATCTCGCGGTATACGCCTCCGCCGCGTCCCCGAGGGCGTAGCGGTGGGTGACGATGCGTTCGAGCGCGGGGATCGTGGGGATGAGGCGCGCGGCGCGGGCGTAGAGGTGGAAGGGCGCGTTCTGCGTCCCGAGGATGCGGATCTCGTCGTAATGCACGCGGTTGAGGTCGAGCGCGTGACTCGACCCCGGCGGGAAGCCGGCGAAGAGGTTGATACAGCCGAGCTTGCGTACGATGGAGAGCGCCGTGGGCAGCGCGTCCGCGACGCCGACAGCCATCGCAACGGCGGGGAAGCCCTCTCCGCCCGTCATCGCGAGTGCGGCCTCTGCCGCCTCTTCGGGGGCGACGGCGCGCGCTCCCAACTCCTTAGCCACCTCGCGCCGCCCGGCGTCGGGCTCGACGACGAGGATCTCGCCCGCACCGTAGGCTCGTGCGGCGAGCACATGCAGCAGACCCATCGGTCCGCCCCCGACGATGCCGACGTGGTCGCCGGCCCTCACCCGGATCGACTCGATCGAGTTGAGGACGCAGGCGAACGGCTCGAGCAGAGCGCGCAGGTGCGCCGGCGTGTCGCGGTTCATGGGCAGGAGTTGGCCAAGCGCGACGATTTGCGCGGGGATGCGCGCATACTCGGCGATGCCGCCGTCGAGGTCATAGCCGAGCGTGCGCCGCAGCGGGCAGCGGTTGCGGAAGCCTTCTCGGCAGAACGAGCAGCGCCCGCAGCAGACGATCGGACAGACGCTCACGACTTCGCCCACTTTCGCGAGCGCGCCATCGCCAACTTCGACGATTTCGCCCGTCATCTCGTGCCCGGGGATGACGCCCGCCGCCGCCTGCTTCTCGCCCAAGTAGACGCGCACGTCGCTGTTGCACAGCCCGGTCGCATGCAGACGGAGGATCACCTCGCCGGGGCCGGCGTGGGGGTCGGGCACATCCTCGACCGCAACGCGTCCGGGCTCGTGGAAGCGGAGTGCGAGCATCACCTCACCCCCCGACCCCCTCTCCACGCGCCCGTGGAGAGGGGGAGTGGCCGTCGCATGCGACGGCGATCCGTGCGAGGACTTGGCCGAGGGAGTGTTCTACCTCTTCGACCGAGAATCGCAGGAATCGAATGCCGTGGCGTTCGAGCACCGATTGCCGATCGGCGTCGGCGAAGATCTGTTCGCGCCCTCGATG
>JBKKBS010000359.1:0-4235 GCA_046713815.1 Tepidiformaceae bacterium | reverse complement strand
CGATCACCGACGCGGTGCTCGGCGCGGCGGCGCTTCGCGACATCGGCCAGTACTTCCCGCCCTCGGATCCCCGATTCGCCCACGCGGCCAGCGCGGACTTCCTTCGCAAGGCGCTTGAGCTGGCGCGCGGGCAGGGCTGGGGGCTGGTGAACATCGATTCCACCGTCAGGGCGGAGAGGCCGAGGCTTGCCCCGTACATTGAACACATTCGAGCGCGTATCGCCGGGATCGCGGGGATCGACGTTGGAGCCGTAAGTGTGAAGGCGAAGTCGGGGGAGGGGTTGGACGCTGTGGGACGCGGGGAGGCGATGGCGGCGTCAGCGGTGGTGTTACTCGAACGCGCGTAGGATTGCGCCATTCCCACGGGAGGTGCGCAGTGGCGGACGAGGATCTGTGTTTCTTGACGGCAATCGAACTCGAGCGGCGGTTGCGGACCAAGGAGCTGTCGGCACGCGAGGTGATGGCCGCACACCTCGCGCAGGTCGAGCGCGTGAACCCGATGGTGAATGCGATCGTCACGCTCACGCCGGAGCAGGCGATGGCGGACGCTGCCAGTGCCGACGAACGGTTGGCGCGCGGCGAGGACGTTGGGCCGTTTCATGGGCTGCCGGTAGCGCACAAGGACCTGTTCGAGACTCGCGGCATCCGCACGACCTTTGGCTCGCCGATCTACGCGGACCACGTGCCCGACTTCGATGCGCTCCCGGTAAGGCGCCTGAAGGAGGCGGGCGCCATCACCATCGGCAAGACAAACACACCCGAGTTCGGCCTCGGCTCGCAGACCTTCAACCAGGTGTTCGGCGCCACGCTCAACCCGTACGACCTGACGAAGACGTGTGGCGGGAGCTCCGGTGGCGCGGCGGCAGCGCTCGCCTGCGGCATGGTCCCCATTGGCGATGGCTCCGACATGGGTGGGTCGCTGCGCAACCCCGCGAACTTCTGCAACATCGTCGGCTTCCGCACCTCGCCGGGGCGCGTTCCGGGCCCGCCCGGCTCATGGGGGACCCTGAGCGTGCCCGGCCCTATGGCGCGGACGGTGGAGGATGTCGCGCTCATGCTGAGTGTGATGGCGGGACCTGATTCGAAGTCGCCGATCAGCATCTCGGAGCCAGGCGAACGGTTCGCGCGGCCGCTTGCCCGAGAGTTTCGGGGGACCCGGATCGCCTGGAGCACCGACCTCGGAGGTCTGCCCGTCGATCCGCGCGTCCGTGCGGCGATCGAGTCACAGCGCCATGTGTTCCGCGACCTTGGATGCGACGTTGAAGAGGCTGCCCCTGACCTGCACGACGCCTACGAGGTGTTCCAGACGCTGCGCGCGGTCGACCTCGTGGCGGGGCGCGGGGAGCTGCTTCGCACCCACCGGGATCAGCTCAAGGACACCGCGATCTGGAACATCGAAAAGGGGATGGCGCTGACCGGCGAGCAGATTGGGCGGACGCAACGGCTGCGTGCGGAGTTGTTCCAGCGGATGGCCGCGTTCATGGCCCGGCACGAGTTTCTGGTGACGGTGGTGAACCAGGTGCCGCCATTCTCCGTCGAAACCCCCTATCCGACCGACATTAACGGCGTCCCGATGGAGACCTACATCGACTGGATGAAGTCGTGTTATCACATAACGGTGACCGGGCACCCTGCCATCTCCGTGCCCTGCGGGTTCACGCCCGAGGGACTGCCCGTGGGCATCCAGATTGTAGGCCGTTACCGCGACGAGTTCGGCGTCCTCCAGCTCGCGCACGCTTTCGAAGAGGCGACCGGATTCTGGAAGCAACGCCCGAGCATAGCCGCCCCTAGCCCCTAGCCTCCAGCCCCCAGACCCTAACGACGTGGGTAAGCGTGTCTTCGACGTGGTCGCAACGCTCGTAGCGGCGCCGTTGGTGGTGCTGGTGGCCGGGGCGATGGCGGTGGTGTTGGCGGTCGAGCTGCGCGGCAACCCGTTTTTCGTGCAGGAACGTGTAGGCAAGGATGGCCGGATATTCCGCATGTGCAAGCTGCGCACCATGCGGCACGCGCGCGGTGGTGAGCAAAAGCCCTTCATCATCGACGACTGGTCGACGTTCGTATTCACCCCACCCGGCGAACGCGATCCCCGCCTGACGAAGTGGGGAGAGTTCGCACGCAAGACCTCCGTCGACGAGTTGCCCAATCTTATTAACGTGTTCAAAGGCGAGATGAGTCTCGTTGGCCCTCGCCCCGAGCTGCCTGAAATCGTGGCGCAGTACCCCGAGGCGTACCATCGCAGGCATGACGTTGCCCCCGGTATCACGGGATTGGCCCAGGTTACGGGCCGTTCGGATTTGACCTACGACGAAATCGCTTCCTACGATCTCCGTTACGTGGACTCCCACTCGGTGCTGACCGATATCCACATCCTCTGGAACACCGCGATGGTGGTCCTCACGGGAAGCGGGGCGCGCTGATGCTCGTGCCCCCCGAGACCTCCCGCGCAAACCGCTTCTTCGCAAGCGACCTCGTACACACGGCGGGGGCGATGGCACTCGATTTTGCCGTCGTGGTGTTCGCCTTCGCCGCCGCCCTCGTCCTGCGCTTCGACAGCGAGGTCCCGAGGGCGAGTGTCGATACGGCGCTCTGGCTGGTGCCCGCCATCGCCATTGCCTACCTCCTGGCTAACGCGTTTCTCCACATCTACCGCACCATCTGGGCCTACGGCAGCCTTGGCGACATCATCCAGCTCTTCCGGCCAGTACTGCTCGTCACCGTGCTGATATTCACGATCAACGTGTTTGTGCCGCTCATCGGGCCGTTGGAGAGCGTGCTCGCCGCCGACCCTGACGGACCCGAGGGTGTACGGTCGGCGGAGCGCAATCTCCCGCTGGGCGTGGTGCTCATTGCGGGAGCGCTCATCTTCCCCGGCATGGCCGCCGTCAAGATGCGGGGACGCCTGCTGTCGCGCATGCCGTGGGCGTCGGTGTCGTCGCGGCGGCTGCTGATCGTGGGCGGGGGGCACACCGGGCAGGCCCTGGCGCGAGAACTCCAGAACAGCCCGGGGCTCAACCTCCAGCCCATTGGCTACGTCGACGACGACCCGCGGAAGCACGGCCGCAGGATGCACGGCCTGCGCGTCCTCGGCGACACCGCCAGTCTCGAAGCAGTGCTGCGTGCCAATGACGCCGAGGCAGTGGCCATCGCCATCCCCCGCGCGCCGGGCGTGATCGTGCGGGAGATCGTCGCCATCTGCCAGCGCATGGAAGTGCCGGTCCAGATCGTGCCGGGCGTGGAGAAGTGGGTTGCCGGGCACGGGCACGATGCTCTCCGCGATATCACCCTCGACGACCTCCTCGGCCGCGAGCCGGTGCAGATCGATTTCGCCGCCTGCTCAGAGACCGTCAAGGATCGCGTGGTTCTCGTCACTGGCGCCGCGGGCTCGATTGGCTCCGAGCTGTGCCGGCAGGTACTCGCCTTCGCTCCCCGCCAGCTGCACATGGTCGACAACAACGAAAGCGGGCTCTACGAGTTCGAGCTTGAGCTCGCCGGTATCTCTCCCGAGACGGCGATCCACCTCTGGGTTGCGAACGTCGTCGAGTCCGAGCGCATGGACGAAATCGTTCGGACCGTTCGCCCCGATCTGATCTACCACGCCGCGGCGTTGAAGCACGTGCCATTGATGGAAGAGCATCCCGGCGAGGCGTTCCGCGTGAACGTACTCGGCACTCTGAACGTCGCCAAGGCCGCGCGGACGTTCGGCGTCGAGAAGTTCGTCCTCATCTCGACCGACAAGGCCGTGCGTCCGAGCAGCATCATGGGCGCGACCAAGCGCATCGCGGAACTGCTCGTGCTGGCGTTGGCGCGCGAGAGCGAGATCACGAGCTACGTCGCCGTCCGCTTCGGCAACGTGATGGGCAGCCGGGGGTCGGTCGTGCCCAAGTTCATGCGCCAGATCGAGCTTGGCGGCCCCGTGACGGTCATGCACCCGGAGATGATGCGCTACTTCATCAGCATCCCCGAGGCGGTAAGCCTCGTCATCCAGGCGGGCACCTTCGGAGGGCACGGCAACATCTACATGCTCGATATGGGTGAGGAGATCAACATCCTCGAACTCGCCGAGCGCATGATCCGCCTGCGCGGGCTCCGGCCTGGCCGCGACATCGAAGTCGTGTTCACCGGTCCGCGCCCCGGCGAGAAGCTGCGCGAGGAACTCGTCGCGGACTTCGAGCAGATGCAACGCACGGAGCATCCGAAGGTGAATCGGCTGTCCGCCTCGAACGAGGTGACCGAAA
>JBKKBS010000358.1:0-6988 GCA_046713815.1 Tepidiformaceae bacterium | reverse complement strand
GTCCCAAAAAGCTCGTGATCGTGACGATGGCCGGGAAGACCCATCAGCTCCTGCTCGGCCAGGACGTGGAGATGGCGCGCGGCGCTATCCACGCGCAGCTGATCGCATCCCCCGCGCCTGCCTCCGCGCCGGCCCCGGAATAATCCCGCGAAGATTCGCGAAGCGGTAGCCGTCGACCTCCGTGTCGGCGGGACGGATCTCGGCTGCCACTGCGGCGCTGGTCTTTCCCGGCGTTCCCCGCCCGAGCAACCGAAACACCGTTCTCCACCGCTGCGGAGCGGCATCGCCACTGTGCGTCATGACAGCTGCGGTGTACGGATTTCGTGTGTACGATTATTCCATGGCGAACGTGAAGGAACGCTGGGACTTCCGTGTAGCAACGGAGACGGATCAGCTTGTACGCAGGGCCGCCGAGACCACGGACAGGACGCTCACCGACTTCGTGGTCGCCGCGGCGGCCATTGAAGCGGGGCGCGTCCTCGCAGATCGCACGCGGTTTGTTCTCCCCGCGGAGGACTGGGAGCGGTTCGTGAAGGCGCTCGAGCGTCCACCCCATCAGAGGCCAGGACTCGAGCGGCTCTTCGAAAAGCCGAGCGTGTTCATGACTGATGCCCGCCTACCGGCGCCCTGAGCCGATTGGGAAGCAGCACCGACTGGATGACTTTGAGTGCGGCGAGAGCGAGTTGGATGATTGGCTCAAACGGCATTCACTCGGAGCACAACGTTCGGACTCAGCACGAGTGTTCGTGACGACGGTCGATGACTCGTTAAACGTGGTCGGCTACTACGCAATCGGGGCCGCAGACGTTGAACCCGAGGAAGCGAGCGTTCGGGTACTCAAGGGCCAGGCCCAACAGCGACATGTGCCGGCCGTCCTGCTGGCACGGCTCGCAGTGTACCTGCAGCACCAGGGGATGGGCATCGGCCGGTCGCTGATGATGGATGTGCTGCTACGGTCATCTCAGGCGGCCGACACGATCGGTGCTCGCGTCCTCCTCGTGCACGCGAAGAACGAAGCCGCCAGGGTCTGGTACATGCAGTACGACTTTGAGTCGTCACGTACTGACCCGCTTCACCTGATGATGCTGATGAAGGATGTTCGGGCCTTCCTCCACAGCCGTGGCTTCGATTGGGAGCGGTAGCCGTCGACTTCAGTGTCGGCGGGGCCGAATGTTGGATGTTGCTGGCTCCAGCCGTTAGGCCGGAATGCGAAACGTAACCTCGATCAACGCGCGCAGGTCCGATTAGATTGCGAGACCTCTGCGAGGACCCCCCGGTCCGGACGCCGTAATCGCTTCGCGGCCGTCAATGCCTCGAACGAAAGGAGACCGGCGGCGGACGATCGGCGACTGCCCGTGCGGGCGGCTCGACCGCGGCCGGAGCAGCGGCCTCCATGCGCGAGTAGACGACATCCACAAGGTCTCGCCATGGACTGATGCGGCGCTCGATGGGCTGCCTTGCGTCGTCGTTCACGGTTTCAGCATAGGTGCTGAGCGGGAACATGGCGGTTACAGGTTGGTGGACAAGGGCCAAGCAATTCCACCGCTCGCGGGCGGAAGGCAGCGTCATCGTGCAATGCCCGGTCCCTTGCAGACTGGTATCATCGAGCGGATGAGCGACTATCATCGCGACTTTCGCCGAACCTCGCTCGCGGGGATCGACCGCTTCGGCGCGCCGTTGCGCGCCAGCCAGGCCGCCTTCGCGCCGCGCAAGCTCCCGGCGCCACCGAGCCCCCGCTAGCGACGTCATTCGCCAGAGTGGATTTGCAGTGTCTCGGAGCCCCGCATGTCGCAGTTTCCCGCCACGCCCCCCGGGGGGAGTTCTCTTGACCCGCTTCCGCGCCGTGTAGTGGCACGGCTCGTGCCTACGGCGGCGGCATTTGTCCGCGCCGAAGCGGCGAGTGGGATCGTGTTGCTGGCGGCGCTTGTGGTCGCGCTTGCCTGGGCCAACTCGCCCTGGAGCGGCTCGTACGACGGCTTCTGGCACGCCGGCATTACGGTCGATGCGCTGGGATTAGACACCGACCTGCTGCACATCGTCAACGACGGACTGATGACGCTGTTCTTCTACGTCGTGGGGCTGGAGATCAAACGGGAGCTGGTGGAAGGCGAACTCGCCACGGCGCGCCAGGCAGCCTTGCCGGTCGCGGCAGCCGTCGGCGGCATGGCCGGCCCAGCGCTCATTTACACGGCCTTCAACGCCGGCTCGGATGGCGCGCGCGGTTGGGGCATCCCCATGGCTACGGACATCGCCATGGCGGCCGGCCTGCTCGCCTTGCTCGGGTCGCGCGTGCCGGCCCCCTTGAAGATCTTCCTGCTCGCGCTCGCCATCGTCGACGACATCGGCGGGATCGTCGTGATCGCGCTCTTCTACACGGCCGGGATCTCGTGGTTCGCCCTCCTCGGGGCGGGGCTGCTGCTCGTTGTACTGCTGGGGATGCGCGCGTTTGGGATGCGCTCGGCCTTGCTCTTCGGGCTGGCGGGACTGCTCTTTTGGCTGGCGGTGCTCGCCTCCGGGGTGCATGCCACGATCGCCGGCGTGGTCCTGGCGATGCTCACCTCCGCAGGCACCCGAAACGACCCCGGAGAGTCTCCGCTTGACCGGCTGGAGTCGTTCCTGCACCCGTGGACGAGCTTCCTCGTGGTACCGCTGTTCGCGCTCGCAAATGGCGGGGTCGAGATCACACGGTCTGCGCTCGAAACCGCTATCGACGGAAAAGTGGCGACCGGGATCTTCGCGGCGCTCGTGCTCGGGAAGCCGCTCGGCATCACACTCGCGGCGTTGTTGGCGGTGCGCACTGGCATTGCGACACTTCCGGACGGCGTGCGCTGGGCCCAGATCGCGGGCGCGGGGGCGCTCGGTGGCGTCGGTTTTACGGTGTCTCTGTTCATCGCGGGGCTGGCCTTCGAGGGCGAAGCGATCGGTGACGAGGCGCGCATCGGCATCCTCGGCGCCTCGGTCGTGGCGGGCGTCGTGGGTTATGCGTGGCTGCGGCTGGCGGGCGATAGGCCGAACCTGCCGTCGCCGTAGCTGGAGGGAAGGCCTCCGCCCTACGCCGGTTTGGGGGTCCGAGACTTCGTTGCGCGGGCTTCCGCCATGAGAGGCGTCACGTACGGCCATCGCTCCTGATCCGTGATCCACTCGAACGCGTCGCGCTCCAGTCGAAGCTGCCGCCGCACCGCGGCAAGGCCAGCTGCTCGCGTAACGTCCGCATCGACCTCGACGTCGGTTCCGTTGCTTGGCCCACCCAGATCGTGACGCAAGAGAAACTGTCCGATCGCCTCGTCGCAAATGGCGACGACTTCTACTGGGCTGGGATCGTCCGGGATTGTGATGAACTTAAACCCGAAGTCGCGAGCGATTTCGGCCGGCGTGGCGCTCAGGCCCCCAACCACCCAGCCGACACCGCTGGGCCACAAAGTATAAGGATTGCCAGTTCGCATCACGGCCTCACCTGGCTATTCCGGGTCACCATCACCGCTATCTTAGCAAATTCACCGTCGGTTCGAACATCGTCTCGCGTAACTCCGGCGGACCATCTCGCCATGTAGGGATTGCCATCGTGATCAGGACGAGCGTCCGTCCAGAATTCCACTCCGGGCGCGTCATCGGGTAACCGCCCCCGATACGCCTTCACCTGAGGAACGATCCCGTGCCAGCTCTGGCGACCCCAAATTTCATGTGACCGCTCCTGCTCTGCCGCCAAAGCGGGTGACTGAGTGTCGGATTCCAGTCGGTAGAACGGGCCGTAGCGAGCAGGGCGCGGAGCCATTCGAGTGGGCGGAGGCCGGTGAGTGGACGCGCGGCGCTACCGCGACAGCACTTTCGACGGCGTCTGGTTGGAACGCTGGTTGAAGCCGCTGGTGTCGATCTCCTCGAGCGCGATCTCGCCGTTGAGGACGGCCTGCTTCCATGCCTGGTGCTCCGGCTCGCGGTCATGAAATTCCGGCATCACCTCTTTCGCGAACAGTTCAAGGCTCTCACAGATGTCCTCGTGCGTGTTCTTGCCGGCCTGGTTGAGCAGGATGACCTGGTCCACGCCCGACTCCTCGAACTTCTTCAGGCGCTGGCGGACGGTGGCGGGCGAGCCGATCAGGCCGCTCGTGCTGTTCGCCGCCTTCTGGCCGGCCTCCGTCTTGCGCCAGGCCTGGTACTCGTCCCAGATGTTCACGGTGCCCGGCGCGACCGGCCCGTGGGAGTTGTAAAACATGAGCGAGAACTGGAAGAACGTCCAGCCCTCGGCCCGCTTCTGCGCCTCTTCGTCGGTGGCGGCGCACATGAAGCCACTGACGACCGCGATGGCGGGATTTGCCTGGTAGTCCGCCAACTTTTCGAGGTGCTTCGTGAAGGCGTTGTAATAGGCATTCACCCACGCGTGGGCCGCCTCGGCGCTGACGAACTGGAAGCCAAGCGCGCCGAGGCCCCGGCGGCCCGCCATCACGATCGTGTCCAGTTGCGAGCACGCCACCCAGAGCGGGGGATGCGGCTTCTGCAACGGCTTGGGCACGACGTTGCGCAGGGGGAACTTGTAGTACTCGCCGTCGTATTCAACCCCCTCCTCCTGGAACATGGGCATGAGGGCGCGGACGGCGTCCTCCCAGACCTCTCGCTTGTCGCGGAAACGGCGGTCGAAGGGGTGCAACTCGGTCACGCTCGACCCTTCACCGATACCGAGCTCGACACGCCCGTCGCTCACCAGGTCGAGCGTGCTCACGCGTTCCGCGACGCGCGCGGGGTGGTTCGTGGTGAGCTGGACGATGCCGTGGCCCAGGCGGATGTTCTTCGTGCGTTGGCTGGCCGCCGCTAGGAACACTTCCGGTGCGGAGGAGTGGCTGTACTCCTCGAGGAAGTGGTGTTCCACCTCCCACGCGTAGTCGTAGCCAAGCTTGTCCGCCAGCTCGATTTGCGAGAGCGCATTCTTGAACAACCGATGCTCATCGCCTGGCCCCCATGGCCGCGGGAGCTGCAGTTCGTAGAAAATGCCGAATTTCATCGATAACCTCCGAGTGTAACCGGAGTGTGCGGGAAAGGGTGCGGGGCTGGCAATCGGGGACAGGTGCAAACGGCTCTAGCCGCCACCAAACGTCACCCACGTCACTCCCGCCACAGCGCCCGCGAGCACGAGCCACGCGCTGTTCGGATTGAGGCGCAGCAGAGCCGCGGCGGACAGTGCGAACAGGGCCTGGCCAAATGGGCCATCCAGGGCCTCGCGAGCGAGGGAGATCGTGGCTGCCAGCATCAAAGCGAGGGCGGCGGCATTGATGCCGTCGAGCAAAGCCGACGCCCAGGGGAGCGATCGCAACCGGGACACAAACGGCGCCGTAATCGCGACCAGGATGAAGGACGGTAGGAAGATGCCTGCCGTGGCGGCCGCTGCCCCAGACCAGCCCCCGGCGACGTAGCCCGCGAACGTAGCGGAACTAAAGAGCGGCCCGGGCGTGAATTGGCCCACGGCGATGGCGTCCAAGAGCTGCTGCTCCGTCAGCAGGCCACGCGAATCGACGAGCTCCGCCTCCATGAATGAGACGAGCACGTAGCCGCTGCCATAGAGCAGCGCGCCGATCTTGAGGAAGACCCAGAAGAGCCCGGTCGCGCTCGCTTCCGAGGCGCGTTCAGCGACCCAGTTGGCGAGCGGGACCGGCAACGCAAGGGGCGTCAGTACGTGCATCCCAGACCGCGCCCCATAAACGAACAGCGTAACCCCGCCGCCTGCGAACAGGACCACGATCTCGTTCGCGCCGAACACCACAGCCGTGAGCGCCGCCAACGCCACGAAGGTGGTGAGCGGGGACTTCAGGGCGGCCGTGCGTAGTCCCCAGATCGCCTGGAGGATGATCGCCAGGACCACCGGTCCCACCCCCGCGAGGATGCCCTCACCAGCCGGTGTGTCGCCATAACGCACGTAGGCCCAGGCGAGTGCCAGCACAATCGCCACGGCCGGCAGAATGAACGCCGCCCCACCGAACACCAGCCCCCGCCACCCCGCCCTCCCGTAGCCGATGTGCATCGTCATCTCGGTGGAATTCGGGCCGGGGATGAGGTTCGTCACGCCAAGCAGGTCCACGAACTGCTCGTCGGTGAGCCATCGTTTCCGCAGCACGAGCTCGCGGCGCATGAGCGCGATGTGCGCGGCGGGACCACCAAATGCGATGCACCCGAGGCGCAGGAAGTACGCGGCCACTTCGGCTGCCGCGTTCGGCGGACGAATGCTCATGAGGGGGAGCGTACAGACTTGCGCCAATGCGTCGATGAACGCGGTGGCGGCCGGTTCAGCCCGCGAGCGAGAGCGGCCGGCGCTGCTCGGCGAAGGCGGGGCGCCCTGCACCCCTGGCCGGCGCGGGGATCGTCACGAGGGTCGTGACCTCCTGCAGCGTGGAAATGAGGTGGTCCGGGGCAAAACCCTTGCCTTCCAGCGATCGCGGCCACTCCGCGGCGAGGAGCACGCTGCGCATGCCCACCACACGAGCGCCGCGCACTTCGATGTCTGGCGATGTGCCCACGAACAACGCGTCGCAGGGGCGGACATCAAGACGGCGCAGGACCTCGTAGAAGATCATCGGGTCGGGCGTGCAAGAGCCCGCTTCTTCGCTACAGACTGTGGCGTCGGTGAACCGTGTGAGCTGGGTCTTCGCGAGCGTCTCGTGGAACTGGCGGCATTCGGCGTTACTGATGACGCCAACGCGCAGCCCACGGCCGGCAAGCGCCTCCAGGAGCTCGACGGCGTCGGGTCGAGCCCGCATTCTCGCGCCCATCGCGTCCAACCAAAGACCATCCAATTCGTGAACCTCGGCGGGCGTGGGCCGGACGCCAAGAGCACGCAGGCCCGCCAGGCGGGCTTCCCGGAGCATCTCGCATTGTTCGTAGAACGGCTTCTCCTGGTACCACCGCACAACCTGGGAGAAGCGCCTGGCGAAGATTGCAAACAGTTCGCGGGGCTCTCCGGGAATGGCGAACCGCGCAATGGTGTCCGTGAACGCCTCGCCTGCCA
>JBKKBS010000357.1:0-3448 GCA_046713815.1 Tepidiformaceae bacterium | reverse complement strand
CGATCTTCGCGGCACGTGAGCTGACGCCGCTCATCAAGTAATCATTTCTTCGCGGTCTTCGTTGTCTTCCTTTTCGTCTTCCTTTTCTCCGGGGCTCGAACGGCCGGCCGGCATGTACTCGCCGCGGCTTGTCTTGCCGTAGTACTGCGTTCCCGGACAGTGATACACACGCGACTGCGTGTTTACCCAGACCCGAATGTCACCGTCGGCGCCCGCTGCGGCTTGGCGCGGGGTAACCGCGCCTGCCCAGAGCCCACGTTGGGCCTCTCTGGCGACACGTTCCGCCCGACGAAACTCTTCAAGATAGCGAAACGGGTAGTCGACGTACGCGTGCCCAAATCCCTGGCGCACGATCTCGAGGTTCACGAACGTGCCATCGCCAAGATAGAGGTAGGCAAGCGTCCGGTCATACCGGTCCTTGAGGGTCTGGTCGTGCTCAAGGCGGACGACCCTATTCAAGACGAGCTGACGGAGAAAAACCGCGGATTCATATCCGAAGGCATTGACGGGCTGACGTGGGTCCACAGTCTCTGGAGTATCAACGCCGATGAGGCGCACGGTGCCGACACCTTGCACGACCAGAGTGTCTCCGTCCACGACGCGGGTGACGATTTGTGCGACGGCTGGCACAGCCGGCCATACCCAGAGCGCCAATACGATGCGGAGATGTTGCAGGCGCTGACACACCGTGGCGTTTTCGGTCGAGCCCTCCCAGAGGCCGAGCGCGTGCTTCCCGCCATCGGCGGCCAGACCGAGCGCGACGATCAGGCAGTGCTCGCCGACATGCACGCCGTCGAGGAGCAAGCCGACCAGGTCGAGGTCGTCCAACGGCGCGGCCTGCCACGTTTCGAGTTGCGCGCGCGTTTTTGCCACGAAGCGTCGGCTCACCGCGCTCTTGCTGGTGCCGCGACTCTTGATGTCGGGCGTGAGCGGTTCGAGGCTCCGCGCGTACGCCGCGTCGCCACGCCGACGAGCATCTGCTCGACGACCCGCCGATCCAGCGGGTCGGTATGGGCCATCGTCTCGAACGTCGGCAAGGGCACCTCGCCCGCGGCGCTGCGGACCCGGGGTCGCTGAATCGCCACCTTGCGACCGCCGAGGACGACCTCACTCGGCACCGTGCCCGCACGGCCGACCGCGCGATCTGGTTGATGGGCGTACCGCGGCCCGAAGATCGCGGTCCGGTCTTCCTCGAGCATCGTGGTGAACACGCGGAGGCCCGCACGCATGGCCAGCTCAAAGAGCTCCGTGCGGGTGTCCACGAGTGCCCTACCGGTTGCTCCGTTGACCGACCGTGCGGAACAAGAACCGTCGTCCGTCCCAATGCGGAGCGGACGACGGACGCGGTTTAGACTTTTTACATTTCTTTGCCGCAGCAGCAATGCGGGTTCATGTTCCCGCCCGCGCCGGGTTTCGCGCCCTTCGTGACTTCGACTTCGCAACCGCAGTTCGCGTCGGGACAGCGGCATTTGTCCCCTTTGTGAAGCGCCATTGTGGCTCTCCTTTCAGAACGCCAGATGTTTCCACGCGCTGCCGGAACCTATCAATGACATTGAGAGTGCGCCGTGAAAGGTGAATCAACGCAGCCGGTGCAAGTCCGGCCCAAGGAGGTGTCGGTACGCCTTGGTAGCTACCCGGGCGATGGCGAGGGTGACCGAGCCGTCGAAGCTCTAGCGTGGGATTCTCATGGTTCGCCTCCTTGGAAGAACTGTTACACGGTTGGCAGCTTCGCCGCCTTCCACGCCGACATGCCGCCGAGGACGTTCGAGACCGACTCCAGGCCGTCCCGGCGCAGGAACGAAGCGGCGATGGACGCCCGGTAGCCTGAGCCGCAGACGACGGCGACGGGCTTATCCTTGGGGATTTCGCCGATCCGGTCCTGAAGCGTGCCACCGTGGATGTGCAGGGCACCATCGATATGCCCTTCCTCCCATTCCTTGTCGGTGCGCACGTCTAGAACGGTCAGGCTGCCGCCCTTGTGGAGCTTCTCGTGCAGGTCGTGGACGGAGAGCGTGTGGAGACGGGCCAGGGGAAGACCGGCTGTTTCCCACGCTTCCAAGCCGCCTTCGAGATAACCCTGCACGTCGTCGAAGCCGACCCGCAGCAGGTGCGTGACGACCTCCTCGACCTGCGACGGTTGATCGACGACCAACAGGATGGGGCGGTCGTAGGGCAGCACCCAGCCTGCCCACGTCGGTAGGTTCGAGCCGAGGGGGATGTTGATGGCGTCGGGGATGTAGGCAGCGGCGAACGCCTCCTTCGAGCGGACATCGACGATCAGGCACTTGTCGCAACCCCGCTCGTAAATCTTCTTCGCCTGCCAGCGTTTTAGGCCCGGCAGTTCCGGCCCGATGATGGCCGGGCCTTCCTTGTTGATCTGCTTCATCCTTTTGAAGTACGGCGGCGACAGAGGCATGTCTTCGAGCAGGTCGTGGACCCATTGCTCTTCCGGCTTCTTCTGGAGTGCCCCGTTGTACAATCGCTCGTAGCCGAGGGTCGAGGAGCGGCGGGAGCCGATGGCCTTGCCGCACAGCGATCCTGAGCCGTGGGCCGGAAAGATTTCAGTGATGTCCGGCAGGTCGGTGATCCGTTCGAAGACGCTCGTGTAGAGTTCGTGAGCCAACTCCTGCTTGGCCTTCTCGCCTAGCAGGTCGGGACGGCCCACGTCGCCGACGAACAGGAAGTCGCCGGTGAACATGACCCACGGCGTCTCGCCGCTGCGGGAGGTGTCGAACAGCAGCACGGCGATGTGTTCGGGGGTGTGGCCCGGGACGTGCTGGAAACCCAAGCGGACGGTGCCAAATTCGAGCGTGTCGCCGTTTTTGACGTGCTGATCGGCGTAGGGCTGCGTCCAGTCCTCGCCGCCGTAGGCCGAGCAGTGGATGGTCGGCTCGTCGTCGAGGCGGGCCTTCAGTTCTCGTGACCCGCACACGAAGTCGGCGTGAACGTGGGTCTCGATGATGTGCCGGATGTGCAGGTCGTGATCCTTGGCGAAGGCGATGTACTCCTCCACGTGCCTCGTCGGGTCGATGACGGCGGCTTCGCCGCTCTTCTCGTCGCCGACGATGTAGGAGGCGATGGCCAGGCCGGGGATGAACCGCTGGTGAAGAAGCATGACTGTCTCCTGTCAGGTGAGGACCGCGCTGCGAACTTCCGCCGCCGTTGAAGATGCCCGGTCCATCTCGGCCAAAGAGTGAGCTGCGTTGACGCCAATGGCTCGGGCTACCTCGAGGAACTCGATCACGTCGAGGTTTCACCGCCCTCGTATGGTAGTGTGCGCCCAGTGGAGGATTATCCTCGCACGCTCACGGAGTTCGAGATTATGATCCGCCCGTTCCGGGCAGGCAAATTGGAAATCCTGGTCTAGAGGAGAACACGATGGAGAAACTCGCACGCGATTTCATGACGTCGGATCCGGCGTGCTGCAGGCCGCACACGATGCTGGATC
>JBKKBS010000356.1:0-5234 GCA_046713815.1 Tepidiformaceae bacterium | reverse complement strand
TAGCCGCGGCGGGCTTGCTCTTCGAGAAAGTCACCCAGGTGAAGTTCTCGGACGTTCGAGTGACCGAGATTCGGGTGCGAAACTTTTCCGATAGCCAGGCTGAGGCAGCCGCTTTCGCCGTAACTCCCGAGGGAGGGCTTCTAACGGAGTCACCAGACTTCAGCCCGTACGCCGTCGAGGACGGCCGTTGGGTGAGGACGAACTGCGCCGAGATGCGGATTTTCGACCGAAGCTCGTGAGCGGCTGGCCTACGGTCGCCGGAGTCCTTCGACTGCTCACCAGCCGCTTCAGGCCTTCCGCCGTGATGTCGATCGGTGGCGGATGACCGCCAGTCGCCCGCGAACTCATCGCGAAAAACAACGTCGCGGTCAAGGGCTCGACCACGAGCTACGCGGTCGATTAGTCAGTCCCGCGCCGTTCAGCGCTTATGCTGGGCGCCGTGAGCACTGGCGAGCGCGTCCGTTTCGCTGACATCCTGACGACCGCATCCGCTGTCGCGAACTATCGCGGCGAGGTCGACGTGACCGGCGCGCATCTCCTGGACGCGATCGCCATCCTCCGCCAGGAGAAGGGCCTCGATGACCTTGGCCGTCCCGTATCGCCGCTCGTGCCACGTCGCGATGCTGGCGTGGAGCCACTCGTGCGTGACCTCGTGCAACGCTGGTGGCGCACCCTCGGCGAAGACGTGAACGCCACCCTCGACGACGCGTCGATCGAGTTCTTGCGGGACGAGCTTCGCACGCTTTCGTCCGGCGGTTAGGAGTCGCGGCCGTCCCTGGCCGCAGGCGTCGCGAATATCGTCCGGCCTTCACCCATGCACGCCGAACACACGACTCCCCTCTCCCCGCTGGGAGAGGGGTAGGGGTGAGGGCGGGACGTCGGTTGCACGAACGACGTTCTGAATTGGGCAAGCGTTTCTCCCCCTCTCCACCGCAGTGGAGAGGGGGCCGGGGGGGTGAGGGGGTCAGTGCGTTGTGATGGGGCGCGCCTGGAGCAAGTAGAACGTTCCTTCTGCGTCGAACGCGAACTCCACGTCGACCGGGCAGCCGTAGTGCGCCTCCACCGCCGCCACGGTGGTCGCCACCCGCGCCACGCGCTCGGCATCGAGCGCGGGTGCGTTCGCGAGGTGGCGGGGGGTGTCCTGCTGTTCGGTGCCACCCTGCACGGGCACGATTTGGACGTGCTTATCGAAGATGTCCTGCGCAGCAAGGGACCCGTCCTTGCGCGCGACATAATTGTCAGGCGTGACCAGCCCCGAGACGACCGCTTCGCCCAATCCCCAGGAGGCGTTAATCACCACCTCATCGGTCGCGCCGGTGACGGGGTTCAGGCTGAAGGCGACGCCGCTGACGGCGCTCGGCACCGTCTGCATGACGACCACGCCCATCGCTTCGTTCGCATGGTCGATGCGCTTGAGCGTGCGGTATTGCACAGCGCGCGGCTGCCACAGGCATTCGTAGCACTTGCGCACGCCCTCGAGTACCTGTACGTGCGTGTGGAGGTTCAAGTAGCTCTCGTAGAGACCGGCGAAGCTTGCACCGGCGCCGTCCTCGCTCACGCCGCTCGATCGCACAGCGAATGTCGCCTCCGGGCCAGTGCGTATGCGAAGTTCGTCGAACGCCGCGCAAATCGCCGCCTCGACATCGACGGGGAGCGTGGCGCCTTCGAGGCGGGCAGCGAACGGCTCGCAGGCGGCGCGCGCCTCGCTCACCGTCGGCCGCTCGGGCAGAAACGCGAGCTGGCGTACAGCCTCGTGCAACGCTGCCGCGTGATGGAAGGCATGGTATCCCTCGACCGTGACCACGAACCCCGGCGGCACGGGGAAACCAGCCGCACCCAACTTCGCGAGCGAGGCGCCCTTCCCGCCTGCGCGGGCTGGCGTCGAGTCAGCCGAGTCAAGCCAGGCGATAAAGCTCATGCCACGCACATTCTCCTGACGATCTCATAAAGCACCTGCATGCCCAGCCGCAGGTTTTCCACGCCGATGCGTTCGTTGTGCCCGTGGATGCCTGCCAGCTCCTCGGGCGCCACGAGGCATGGTACGAACCCGTACGCTTCGATGCCACGTTTGCGGTAGATGCGTGAATCGGTGAATCCGCTCGTCATCTCCGGCGCCAGCTGAGCCCCCTCCACGATCTCCCCTACCACCTCGCGGGCGACGCGCACAAATTCCGTGTCCAATCGCGATTCCGCGCCTTCGAAGCGGTTGAGCACCTCGATTTGCACACGGTCGTCCGCGATCACCGTCGTCAGGTCCCTCAGGAAGCCATCGACGTCCACGTCCGGCAGCAAGCGGCAATCGAGCGTCGCAGTCGCTTCCGCCGGGATGACGTTGACCTTGATCCCCGTCGCGATCGTGGTAAGAGAGACGGTGTTCGCGAGGCGGGCGCGCAGCGCCGGGTTTCGCTGCGCTGCCCCTAGCACGTCTGCCGACCTCGCACTGCGTGCAACGCCCGCCGCAGCCATCGCCTCCACATGCGCCTTCATTACCGGGATGATGCGCAACTCGTGCGTCCACCGCGAGACGCGCTCGAGAGCCTGTACGAGATGCTCCGCGCAGTTGTCACCGTGCGGCACCGAGGCATGGCCGGGCCGCCCCCGGACCACGAGCCTCACCCAAAGCGGCACCTTTTCCGTGGGGGACACCTGGAAGACGAGGGCGCCATTCATCCCCTTTCCTTCCAGTCCGTATGCGCCCTCGTTGATGACGACCTCCGAATCGAGCCATGTGGGCCGGTGCTCGGCCAGCCAACTGACGCCGTAGGCGCTGCCAGCCTCCTCGTCGGCGGCGGCAAGGAACGTCACACCGCGCGCCAGCGGCACGTCCTGCCGTTTCAACAGCACGAATGTCATCAGCTCCATGATGCCCATGCCCTTCATGTCCAGCGCCCCGCGACCCCAGATACTGCCATCGACGAGTTCGCCGCCAAAGGGATCCCGCTCCCAGTACTGCCGTTCCACCGGCACGACGTCCGTGTGGTTCAACAGGCAGACCGGGCGCTCGTGGGGCCCGAGGTGGGCGATGAGGTTCGACCGCCCGGGCGCCGATTCCGCAGTCTCGAAGTCGATCCCCTCCGCTGCCAGGAATTCCCCAAGGAAGTCAACGGCGAGCGCCTCGTTGCCAGGCGGGTTCGACGTATCGATGCGCAAGTATTCCCGGAGGAGCTCCACGGCTTCGTCCGTGGCTGCGTCCCAATCGATGCCGTCCGTCATTGGCGTGGTCCCCCGATAGGCCGGAGTCTACTGGGGCAGGCTGCGAACACAAGTGGCCGCGGGCGCGATTCAACGTTTTGCGCGGAGTGTCGTGGGCAGCTTCGTGGCCGCATATTAGGTACGATCGCCAGGGGCGCCTGTTGGGATGGCAACCGATGGGTTCCCGCATCGCCTCGACCAAACTCTGAGCCGCGCCCCGTGGGCGGCTGTCGACGGTAGACCGCGCGCGCCCGATAGTGCGCCCAATGGACTGGGCGCTCTCTATCGGAGCAGCGATGGTTGGCGCCGCCCTTGGATGGCTGGCGGCGGGCTCTCAACACCTGCTCTACCGCCAGCCGGAGTACCGCCGGGCGCCTCGGACGGGCAACGCGCTCCTGATCAACCGCGCCTGGCTCGCGCTGTCGTGCGCATTCGTGGGAGGTGTCGCATTCCGCCCGGACCATTACGATTTCGGTCC
Organism: Tepidiformaceae bacterium; assembly: GCA_046713815.1. Classification (GTDB taxonomy): domain Bacteria; phylum Chloroflexota; class Dehalococcoidia; order Tepidiformales; family Tepidiformaceae; genus JBBDMZ01. Next base: position 1,564 of record JBKKBS010000356.1, on the reverse strand, counting down.
GGCGCTGTTGACGGCACTTTTTGGGCTCGCACTATTTGTCCTGGCCTCCACCGACTTCGAGCGGCGGATTATCCCGAACAACCTCAGCTACCCCGCCATCGTGGCCGCGGCCGCCCTGTGCTGGGCGTGGCCCGACCGGGATGCTCAGGACGTGCTCTTCGGGGCACTGTTTGCCTTGGGGGTCGGAGCAGGGTTGTTCCTCCTCGGTATTGCCTTTGGCGCACTCCTGCGAATCACCGCGACACCCTTCGGCATGGGCGACGTAAAGCTCATCGTGCTTGTCGGGCTCCTGCTCGGCTGGCCCGTGGCCATGACCGCCTTGCTCATGGGCGTGCTGCTTGCGGGGCTGCCCGCGGTCGTCCTCATGCTCTCGGGCCGGTCACGCGGCGTCTTCGCCTACGGGCCCTACCTCGCCATCGGCGGCATCATCGGGCTGCTCTGGTACGGTCGCTTCGACTAGGAATCCTCGAAGCGCAGCTTGTGGCCGGTCTCCACGCCGTCCGCGTCGCCCACTCGCATCTCGATCACCGACCGTGCGCCCTCGCCGCCCATGGAGAGGCCGATCCATGGCTTCACGTTCCGGGCGACCTTCGTCACCACGCCCTCGCGACTGTAGAACACGGCGTCGATGGGCATGAACATCCACATCATGTGGATGGAGCTGCACGGGTCGATCACGAGTGCCTCGCCATCGGCGAGGCTCCTGCGAAACATCAGGCCCTTTGTTCGCGAGACGACGCCGCGGGCCACGCGCGCGTTTGCCGCGAGTACCGTCCCCGTCGTCTCATCCGTTATGCGCACGTTTCTACAACGCCTTCATGACCTGGATGATGGCCGGGCCGCCAATCACGGTCATGATCGCCGGGAAGATGAAGAACACAAGCGGGAAGACCATTTTGATAGGCGCCTTAAACGCCTGTTCCTCCGCCTTTTGCCGGCGCTTCGTCCGGATCACGCCCGTCTGTACGCGGATCACCGAGCCGATGCTGATGCCCATCGATTCCGCCTGGACGATCGCATTTACGAGGGACCGGAGTTCGTCTACACCGGTGCGAGCCACCATGTCGAGGAACGCCTCCCTGCGCGTGCGGCCCATACTGATTTCGCGCATGGTGCGGCCGAGTTCATCGGCAAACGGACCCGTGACCTTGTCGAGCACGCGGCTAAACGCCGCGTCGATGCCCAGGCCCGCTTCGACGCTCGCCGTGATCAGGTCGAATGCGTCCGGGAGTGACCTCCAGATCTCCTTCTTCCGCCGCTTGATCTTGCCCATCAGCCAGATGCGCGGGCCGTAGAAGCCCATGCCTACGAATACGCCGTAGATGATGAGGAGCATCTGAAGCGAGGAGCCTCCGCTAGCGAAAATGAGAGTGAACACTATCGGCAACGCGCCGCCAGTGACGGCCACCAAGACCATGAACTGGCCCGGGCTTAACCTCAGGCCCGCCTGCGTGATCGCTCCTTCGAGCCGTTCGGAGATGGTGGACGGGAGCACCGCACCGGCTCGGCGAGTGAGGCCTGCAAGCATTGGCCTCCACACTCGCACTTTGAACGCTGCATCCGG
>JBKKBS010000355.1:0-5437 GCA_046713815.1 Tepidiformaceae bacterium | reverse complement strand
CTTCCGGCCGGGGATCGCGCCCGCATTCCTGAACACACTGACGACGCTGACGCCGGGGCAGCCGCTCTGGATCCTGGCGACGACAGCGATACCGTAGCGCGGACCGGCAGCCCCTGCGACATGCCTTTACAGGGAGCCCGCATCAGCCCCATAGTGCGGCCAGACCCGTCAGAAGGGGGTGGTGGTGGGAGCACTTGGCGCGCCTGAGATATTGATCCTGCTGTTTTTTGGGGGGGCTTTTCTTCGGCCCTGTCTTCATCCTTTGGAAGGTGGCGGAATCCAGAGGCCAATCGAGGCAATACGCCTGGTTCGGCTTACTCGGCTGGCTCGGCCTCATTATCGGCGTCTTGGTGATGATCGCCGTGCCGCGACCTGGCGAGGCGGGAGGCGACCCTCGGAGCGAGGAGACTCCCCGGTAGCCGGGGCTGGGCAAGTCCCGGTAAACCGGGGCGGCGCTGCAGGCGAGCATCATGTAAGCTAGTTCTGCCCACTTTGGGCGATGGATTGACACATGGGTCCAATTGGAACACCAGAAATAATAATCATTGGCGTCATCGTTATCTTGCTTTTTGGAGCCGGCAAGATCAGCGGACTTGGGAAAGACCTCGGTTCTTCGATCAAGGAGTTCCGCCGGGCGGTGAAGGACGAGGACAAGGTGGAACCGCCGCCCGTGCAGCAGGCGCAGCAGTACACGCCGCCACCCGCGCAGCAGACGCCGCAGTACACCCCTCCGCCAGCGGCGCCGGCCCAGCCGCCCACGCAACAAGGCGAGAACAAGAACCCCAACATTTTCTAGGCGGAAACGCGTTTACAACCTGAGCAGCCTCCCCGCGTGGGAGGCTGCTGTCGTTGTAGAAGGCGATGAGCACGCAACGCAAAGCACTCGGTGACTTCCTCGATCATCCAAATCGCGACTCCCACCGCCTCGAACTGTTCGACGGCGAGGTCTACCAGAAGGCGCCGCTCGCCGCGGATCACCTTGCGCTGGCCGCGCGGCTCGGGGCAACGCTGGACGAGTTCGGGTTCGCGGGCGTGGAGGCCCGCATCCTGATGGAGGGCGGACCCGGCTGGGACGCGAGTTCACCCATCCCGGACGTGGTGTTCTACCGCGCGAAGCCCGTGCTAAAACGCGATTGGCCAAAGAGCCCACCGCAGCTTGTGGTGGAGATCCTCCCGCCGCGGCGCAACCGGCTTTTCATGCGGGCGCGGATTGAGGCCTATCTCGCCGGCGGCACGGGCGCCGTGTGGGTGGTCGATGTGGAACGCCGCTGCGTGGACGTCTTCGAGCGCGGCAGCCGCCGGACGCTGGTGGGGGCGGAGCGGGCGACGACGAACGCCGTCCCTGGCCTCGTGGTGCCCGTGAGCACGTTGTTCCTGGAGATGGACCGGAAGATGCTCGCGCGGGTGGCGTGAGCTAGCGGAGTTCGGTCGGCGACATCGTCGATTGATCCCGGTTGCCATCAACGATGCGAGCAATTCGAACCGCACCGTCCAGTGGCTCGTAGAGAATCAGCCAGCGATCAACTGGCCATGCCAGCAACCTGGGTGGTGCGTCGTCCCGTCCGTGTCCCATCCGTGGCATGACCACCAGCCGATCGATTGCCGTCCAGATCGGTTCGAATGCACGGTCTGCTGCCTGAGCGTTGACTGCCGCCAACCCGAACCAGACGTCATCGAGGTCCGACTCGCTGGCTCGCTTAGACGTGGGGTCACGCGGTCTTTTGGCGGGAGACAGACAAGCGGTCGCGCCCCCGGCGTTTGATCTCTTCCCGCAATTCGGGTGCAGCCTCCACCCACCGGCACTCGTCGAGGGCTTGGGATCCCTGCTTCAGCCTGGGCATAGAGCCAGGCAGAGTACTCCGCGTCCCTCTGGCGCATCAAGGTGAGCGCCGCGTCGAGGTCGCTCTCGGGGCTCTCGAAGCCTTCGGACAGCGTGCCCTGATTCTTGCTCCGCGCTGAGCTGAACCTGCATTCGGCCATCGTGGCATTCCGAGTTCGACAAGCCTCCGCGAGCGCGACAGAATCCGGGCATGAACGAGTACGTCGATATCGTCACCTTTAAGAAAGACCGCCACGCCATCATCCAGCTCAACCGCCCGGAGAAGATGAATGCGCTCAGCCACAATCTGCGCGCGGAACTGTTCGACGCGCTGAAGGACTTCGAGATGGACGCGGAGGTGCGCGTGATCATCATCCGTGGGTCCGGACGGGCGTTCAGCGCCGGGTACGATCTCTCCGGCATCAGCACGACGCAGGACGATCGTGATTATGTGGAGAAGCGCAGCGGGCTGCCGAACGTGGGGCCCATCCATCCCGGCCAGGGGCAGTGGCCGCAGCACCTGCTCAGCGGCTACTGGCAGATCTGGGAGCTGACGAAGCCGGTCATCTCGCAGGTGCACGGCTATTGCCTGGCGGGCGGGACAGAGCTGGCGACGATGTGCGACCTGATGTTCGTGGCCGAGGACGCGATCATCGGCTACCCGCCGGTGCGGGCGATGACGAGCGTGGACATCGTTTACCACCCGTGGCACATGCCCCAGAAAAAGGCGCGCGAGCTGCTCTACACGGGTGACAGCGTGACGGGCGCCGAGGCCGCGGAGATCGGCTGGGCGAACCGTGCCGTGCCGGTGGATCGCCTTTGCGAGGTGACGGAGGCGTTCGCGGAGCGGATCGCGAACGTCGACCCGGCGATGTTGCAGATGACGAAGCGGCAGGTAAACCGCGTGTACGAGGTGATGGGGCTGCGCACGTCGTTGCAGGTCGGCGGCGATATCCAGGAGTTGAGCCGGGTGCGCCCGGGAGGGGGCGACTTCGGCCGCATCGCCAGGGACAAGGGGCTGAAAGCGGCCCTGGACTGGCGCGACGGGCCGTTTGGGGATTACGGAAGCGCTCCCGCCGGGGCGACGAGGCCGTCGGGCGCGGCGTGGTGAGCGTTGCGAAGGGCGAGCAGCCAACCGTTCCGGAGGGGGAGCGCGCGGAGTTCGACGACTTCCCGCTGCACAAGGCGCTGGGGATCACGATCGACGACGTACGCCCGGGCTTCGCCCGCATCGTGCTAAAGACCAGCGGACTGACGCTGGGCGGCGTCGGTGGGAGTGTGCACGGCGGCCTCCTGGCGGCGATGGTCGACATCGCGATGCTGGAGGCGTTGTTCCCCATGTTCGGAGCGCAGGAGCAGGCCGCGGGCACGGCGGACCTGAACATCACCTACCTGCGGCCCGCGAATGGCGAACACGTCTTTGCGGAAGCGACGGTGCTGCGCAAGGGCCGCCAGCTTGCGGTTGTTGAGGTGGAGATTCTCGACACGCAGCGGAGGCTCTGCGCGAAGGGCAGGTGCATTTACGCCATCAGAGCTCGGGCTCCCAGCTAACCGCCCTCTTCCTCGTTGGCCGGCGCTTCGTCCTCGGGCGGGGTTTCGCCGTTGTAAAACGCTTCGACGCGGCTCTCCATGCGCTCCGCCAGGCGCACGGCGAGAGAGATGTCCTCGATGCCCGGGAGCGAGGCGAGAGAGATGGCGTGCACGATGCGTCCCGTACGGAAGCAGAAGGTCGTCTCTTTGTAGAGTTCGGAGCTCATCACACCGTCCGCGATGAAACCGCTGGTCTCATCACCTACACCGGGGAGTGCGAGCGGTCGCGACTCCAGGTTACGACGCTCGTCCACGGGGAGGCCGCAAAAGAGCGCCAGCGAACGCGATGCGGCGGTGTTATCGGTATACAGCGTGGATATGGCGAAGATGCCGAGCGTCCGCCCGAGAGCCTCGCTCTGGTAAACCGAGAGGAGGTTGCGCAGCCGCCCTTCGGCTTCGAGCTCGCGCATACGAGATTGGATATCTTCCTGGATGGCCTCGGGATCGGAAAGCTCTTCCTCGTTGAAGAAGAGCTGGGACCACTCTTCGTTCGAGAACGAGACAGAGTCGGCGTAGGCGAATCCCGGGGGGAGATCCTCGCTGCGCAACCGCATGGCGTCGAGGTCGAAGTCGGCATCCTCCTTGTTGGGGTAACGATTGCCGTTGTTGTCATCGTTGGCGAGCAGTACGAAGGCGACGGCGCCCACGGCGGCGAGCGCGAAGAGGATCCCGAGCGCGCCGATGACGGGCCCGAGCAGGCCACTGCCGCGGGAGGGCGGTGGCGGTGAGCCGGACGCCGCGCTGAGTAATTCCACGCCGGAGCGCGTGGGCGACGAGGCTGATCGTTCGGCGTCATAAGCAGCGCGCCGGCCGGGATCACTGAGCACGCCGAACGCGTATTCGCGCAGGCGGCGCTCCTCGGACTCGTCCTCGCTTTCGTCCGGGTCCCGTTCATCCGGGACTAACCGGGTGAACGCCGCCGCGATCTCGTCTTGGCTCGCGGCGGGAGAGACCCCGAGAACCTTGTACCAATCGTTCATCGTCTGTCCTGGGCCATGACTGACCAGCGTTCATGCTACAACAGGGCCGCGCTTGCAGCGGGAAAGAATCCCTTCCAGAATCGGCGCACCCACTCACGGAGGAGAACACATGACTCTCGCCACCCGAGCGCTCGCGACGGAGGACCTGCTCGCCATCCAGCAGCTCTACGCGCGCTACAACCACGCGATCGATTTCGGCGACGGAGACGGCTGGGCCGCATGCTTCACCGACAACGGCGTCTTCACATCCGGCATGAGCGGGACAATGACCGGGACCGATGCCCTGTCCGCATTCGCGACTGGCTTCGCCGCGCGCTTGAAGGCGCGCCACTGGACGAACAACCTTGTGATCGACGCCGACGGGGATGGGGCGCGAGGGAAATGTTATCTGATGCTGATGAAGCTGAACGAGGGCGCGCCCGCCTCGGTGTTGACGACTGCCATCTACAACGATGCGCTGGCCAGGGACGGGGACGGCTGGAAGTTCACGAACCGCACCGTCACCGGCGACGCCTGACCGCTGGCGCTGGTGCGAGCCCTCGTCCTTGTTGCGATAGCAGGCCTCGTTCTGCTCATCTACCTCGCGGTGGTACTGCGCCTGCCAACGGCTCGAGGGATGTTGCGCGGGCTGCTGCGGGCAGGCTGGATCTGGGTGGCGGCCGTGATTGTGCTCGGCACGCTCGAGGCGTGGCGGCGATGGGCGTGACGCGATGCGGGTACTGATTGCTCCGCAGGAGTTCAAAGGCAGCCTCGCCGCGGACGAGGCCGCGGCGGCGATCCGGGCCGGCATCCGCGATGCGCGCCCCGCGTGGCAGTGCGACTTGCTGCCCATGTCGGATGGGGGCCCGGGATTCATCGATGCGCTGCGGCGAGCGGTGGAGGCGGACACGGCCGCCGCCGTCGTTCGCGACCCGCTCGGTCGGCGGGTGCTGGCGCGCTACATCACCATCTGCGGCACGGGCGTGACGGTGATCGAGGCGGCGCTCGCGAACGGGCTGATGCACGTCGTGGCCGAGGAACGCGATCCGCTCAATGCGGACAGTTACGG
>JBKKBS010000354.1:0-5307 GCA_046713815.1 Tepidiformaceae bacterium | reverse complement strand
CGCCAAACCTGCACGGCTAGCTGACCATGCCGTACTCGATGCGATGGAGGATGTCGTTTACGCGCACGGCGCCGATGTCACTGGTGAGGCTCGCTAGCGGGGTTAACCCTTCCAGCGCTCGATTCGCGTGCTGGAGCCAGCTCCCCGCGTTCTCCGGACCATCGAGCGCGTCCTCGGCATGCACAAGGATGCGCGCGACGCGCGCAAGGCGATCGGACTCCTGCGGGCTGAGCCTGCCGGAACTCTGGCGGCGGGCCAGGGTGCGCCCCGGCAGGCCGATCACAGTCGCAACCGCGTCCCGCCGCAGGCGGTAGCGGGATATCAGCGCATCGAAAGCGGCGACCGGGAGGCCTGTTGCGACCTGAGCCATCACGTCCGCGTCGCTGGACGCGCGACCACCCACGACGGCGGTCCCGCCGAGTGCCCGCACAATTGGATGCACATGCGATTCGGCCCCGCGTGCCAACGGGCGTGCGCGGGGAGACGCCCGGCGGATGGCCATCCGATCCTCCTTGCCAACTGGCATCGTCCAGTATGCCACGCCGTATGGTGGGCGTGCGCATGAGCGCTGCCGTCGTTCGGTTGCTGACGTTCACGTCCGCGTGCGTCACTAATTCGCACATCGAAGGCGACGTAGAATCGGGGCATGCCGCGCATGAGGCCGAAGCCGAACTCGACGCCCGACGATGTCGCGTTCGGGATCAACGCCTGCGACATGGCGTTGCAGGCGGGGGCCGTGCGTTCGCTCATGTACCTGCAGGCGACGCGCAACGAGCGCGTGTTGGAACTCGCGGAACGTGCGCGGCGGGCAGGGTTTGCCGTGCAGGAGGTCGAGCTGTTCCGGCTCGACGAGCTCACGGACGAGGGCGTACACCAGGGGGTGCTCGTGCGCCTGCGCGAGCACGAGCCCGCGGACCTTGCGGCGGTCGCCCGGCGCGACCCCCAGGGAGCGTCGCTGGTGCTGTTGCTCGATAGTGTCACCGACCCCCAGAACGTGGGCGCGGTGCTACGCACGAGCGTGGCCGTGGGCGCGGACGCGATCGTGCTGCCCCGGCGGCGCGGGGCGCTGCTCACCCCCGGCGTACACCGCGCGAGCGCAGGCCTGAGCTTCGTCGCGCCCGTGGCCGCGCCACAGAACCTGGCGATCGCGCTCAAGACCCTGAAGGAGAACGGCTACTGGATCGTCGCCGCGGACGCGGGCGAGGGTGCATCGGCAGCGACGTCGTTCGACTGGCCGAAGCGCACGGCGCTGATCATGGGGAGTGAGGCGGAGGGTGTGGGCCAGCTCCTCCTGCGCGAGAGCGACTTCCGCGTGGCCCTGCCGATGGACGCGCGCGTGGAGTCGCTCAACGTCGCCGTTGCCTGCGGTGCGTTGTGCTACCTCTGGAAACGGCAGTGGGCATGAGGTGGAATCAGGCAACTTCAGAGCGCGGGCCCAACGCAGGACTCTGCAAGGACACGCCAGCGCTTGCCGCGGCCGACGGCCGAGAAGTGTTCAGCCCCTGATAGGCCAGGCTATCCCCCGAAAGGCCGAACTCGACGGAAACGGCGGGTTCCAAACGCCGAAACTCCGCCGCCTCGAGCGCCGCGCGTTTGAGGAACGAGCCAACAGACATGTTGGCTCTTCGTGCGGCACCCGCAACCACGCGAAGTTCGGCGTCAGACAGCCGGATCGACATCACTTGCGACTTCGCGAGCGTCGCCCTCGTCGTCGACTCCCGAATGTTCGGTTCGAGTTCCTCGGGCCTGAGTGGATGGGGTTCGTCCTGCATATCGTGTGCCTCCCGGATGTTTGAATAGCGTTGTTTCGGCAGCTGACGATGGCCAGCCAGTTACCAGATAGCACCGGCCCTCATCGGCAACCGGTTCGATTACCAGGGTGAGGAGCAGCCCCGACTTGTCCGGTCCGATCAGCAGACGTCTCATCGGGTGCCTCCGGTCCACGAACGTTCGGTAGTCGCCGTCGAGCAGCTCAAAGGCGGATGCGAGATGGATTCCGTGCGCCCAAAGCTTTTCTTCGGTGGCTTCGGTAAGGAGAAGCTCGACGACTTCGGGCATCCGACCATCCCCTTGTATGACATCGTTCCATTGTATTACAATAGGACCAACGTCGACCACCCCCCGAGGTCATAATATGGGTGAGCTGTCAATAGGTTCCGTGGAGGTGGACGCGCTCTTCCTCGCGAATGGCGCCGAAGTGCAGGGCGGCCTTGCGTACGTTCTTGGTGGAGGGTGGACTCGCTGCTGGCCTCCCCCCCTCACGACTATCCCTACGAACGAGCCGTAGCCATCGTCGGCATGATCCGGGTGCCTTGGACAGAGACCAATGTGGAGCACACATTTCAACTCAGCGTTCGCGACGACGACGGTACGGATCTTATGCCGATGGCCTCGGGTGCATTCAAGGCCGGGCGCCAAGCGGACTTGACTCCCGGTGCATCGCAATTGGTGACAGTCGCGCTTGGAGCAAGACTGAAGCTCGACAGGCCAGGCATCTATCATGTCGTCGTCAACATCAATGGCGCGGACAGGCGACACATTCAGTTCGAAGCCATCAGCGCACCTGGACGCTAGTATCGACTCGGATGGAAGAGACGCTGTTTGCGAGGGTTGGCGGGCGCGAGGGCGTGCGGCGTATCGTGGCGGACTTTTACGGGCGCGTGGAGGCGGACGCGGGACTGCGGCCCGTGTATCCCGAGGACCTGGGGCCGGGACGCGAAAAGCTCACGCTCTTCATGGAACAGTGGCTGGGCGGCGAGAATGTCTACTCGGACCTGTACGGGCATCCCCGGCTGCGCATGCGCCATTTCCCCTTCGTCATCGGCGAGCGGCACGCGGGGCGATGGCTACGCCACATGCGCGCGGCGATGGCGGAGTGCGGCGTGGCCGCGGAGGACGCACGCGTGATCTTCGAGCGCCTCGGACCGCTCGCGCACCACATGGTCAACGAGGGGCAGGAGGTGCCCCGCGAACCGATCGTCGATGTGAGGCTGGAATAACCGTGGGTGGGAGAGCCGGGCTGTTAGGCGACGTTCTCGCGATCGGGGACGTTGTAGTCGGTGAAGCGCTGCCACGCGGCGGAGTTGCTCGATGCGGCGGCAGCCTCGGCCAGTTTGCGAAAATGGCGGATACGCGCCTTGCGCGCGACGTGCCAGGCGGCATCGCCGAACAGCACACCAACGGTGAAAACGCATAGCGCGAGCGGCCACTCAACGATGCGCGCCGCACCCGCCCCAAGCCCGATCAGCGCGACCAGGAACATCGGATTGCGGACGCCCCAGTTCCAGAAGTAAACCATGTGTTTATCATCGACCGGCGCCGCCCGCCGTTCAGGGTGCGCCACGGAAACTCAGGAGAGGAAAACCACGGAGGCACAGAGGCACGGAGTTCCTTTCCGAACAGCGAGCCCTTGTGTCTCCGTGTCTCCGCGGTGAAAAGAAAGTTCAGGCAAAGCTGCCGTGGCGGCCGGCGCCCTGCGCGAAGCGGGTCGCGCCTTCGCGCGTCTCGCCGGACTGAATGACCTCCATGCCGCGGCGGGTCTCGTTCGCCATCGCCTCGACGTAGGGCAAATCCCACTGCTCGTAGGCGGAGAGGCGGTCGCTGCGCATGCAGTTTGGCGGGAAGGCCGCGACCTGGGCGGCGAGATCCTTCGCTGCATTCAGCGCCTGCCCCGGCTCGACAACGCGGTTGGCAAGGCCCATGCGCAGGGCTTCTTCGCCGCTTACGCCGCGCCCCGTGAGGATGAGGTCCATGGCGTTGCTCTGGCCGATAAGGCGCGGGAGCCGCACGGTGCCGCCGTCCACCAATGGCACGCCCCAGCGGCGGCAGAAGACGCCGAAGACGGCATCGTTGGCCGCCACGCGCATATCGCACCAGAGCGCGAGCTCGAAGCCGCCCGCGACCGCGTACCCTTCGACTGCCGCAATCACCGGCTTTGACAACAGCATTCGGGTGCAGCCGAGGGGGCCGTCGCCATCGGTGCGGCGGATGCGATTGCCGTTGCCGCCGGAGATCGCCTTCAGGTCCGCGCCGGCGCAGAAGTAGCCGTTCGCACCGGTGAGGACAGCCACGGACAGAGACTCGTCCTCATCGAAGCGGCGAAAGGCGGCGGCGAGTTGCTCCGCGGCTTCGGCGTCGACGGCGTTGCGCACCTCCGGCCGGTCGATCGTGACGACGGCGATGTTGCCTTCGGTTTGGTAGTGGACAGTCATGCGGGTACCTCCGGTTAGAACGTGAGGGGCAGCGCTTCGAGGCCGCGGAAGACGGGGGCGTTCCGCCAGCGCAGGTCGTCGGCGGCGAGCCGCAACGTTGGGAAGCGCCGCACGATACTGGAGATGGCGATCTGCCCTTCGAGGCGCGCGAGTTCGCCGCCGAGGCAGTAGTGGATGCCCGCGCCGAAGGCGACATGGGGGTTCGGAGAACGCGTCAGATTCACCGCGTCCGCATCGGCGAAGACATCGGCGTCGCGGTTGGCGGAGGCAAGGAGCATGCGCATCGGTTCGCCAGCATTGATCTGCCGCCCGTGCAGTTCGAAGTCCTTGGCGGCCACGCGGCCCGTGTACTGCGATGGCGGATCGTAGCGGAGCAGCTCCTCGGTCGCTTCGCGTTCGATGGGCTCGCGCCGGAGCAGTTCCAACTGCTCCGGATTCCGTAGGAGGGCGAGAATGCCGTTGCCGATCAGGTTCACTGTCGTCTCGTGGCCGCCGATGAGGAGGATGAGCAGCATCGAGATGACTTCGCCGTCGGTGAGTGAATCGCCAGCGTCCTCGGCCTGGATGCAGGCGGTGACGAGGTCGTCCTGGGGATCTGCGCGGCGGCGGCGGATGAGGTCCTCGAAGTAGCGCACCATCTCGTCGCGCCCCTCGGAGGCGCGCGAGGTTGCATGGGGATCCTGGGCGTAGCCGGCCGAGAGCGCGACTTTCGTCGACGCTTCGCGGAAGAATCCCCGCTCGGCGGCAGGGACGCCCAGCATCTCGCCGATGATGGTGATCGGCAGCGGGTACGCGAAGTCGGCGATCGCGTCCGTCTCACCATTCGCGGCGAAGTCGTCGAGCAGTTCGTCCACGATGGCGTGGATGCGAGGTTGCAATTTGCGCACGGCGCGGGGGGTGAACGCCTTCAACACAAGTGTGCGCAGGCGCGTGTGGCGCGGCGGGTCGGAGCCGAGCATGGTCGGCGACGCGGCCTGCACCTGCACGGCGGAGAGCCGGACATCGTCGCGCAAGAGGCGGGAGACGTCTTCGTGGCGAGCCACAAGCCATGTGCCGCGGCGCTCGTCGAAGTGCACGGGGTCGGCCTCGCGCAGGA
>JBKKBS010000353.1:0-3899 GCA_046713815.1 Tepidiformaceae bacterium | reverse complement strand
GACCGGCGATGTGGTGCGTCAGATCGAGGACGACAACGTCGTCGAGCGCCTGCGCCATGTGCTTCCCCTCCCTTGCTTCAGCGACGATCAGACGGCGATCGCGTAGACCTCGTACGTCACAGTCCCCTTGCCCGACGACCCCGTGGCCACCGCCTGGACGCTGTTGAGCCAGGTGTAGCGCTCGTCGCCCGTCTCGAACAGGGGCGCGGTGCGGAGCACGTTCCCGGCGTCCGTGCGCTTGCCGATTCCCTGGTAGGCCATGAAGATCGTCGCACCGTCGCCCGTTTGCAGGGTGATGCGCACGTCGAGCTTGAAGGTGCCGTCCGCGCGCAGCGTCACCCAATCGCCGCCGGAGTTCTCGACGACCGTACCGCTGAGCTTCGGCCCTGCGAATGAACCACCGGTCACCGTCACGATGGCGCGGCCGCCCTGCGGGCCACCCTGGATGACGCTGCTATTGCCAAGCGTTGCGGTCAGCGTAAACAGGTGCTCCACGGGCAGCGATGATGCAGGCACTCTGAGCCTCCTCGGGCGTCGTTGGCGACTCTACCAGAGGGGTCCGTGGCGTGCATCCGGTCCGCGGTCCAGTTGCACGGCGCGCGTGTGGAGCGTCCAATTTCACCATGCCCACGCCCGACTACAGCTCCCTCGAACTGCCCGCGCCCCCGGATGATCGTCCATACGTCCTCGTTAACATGGTCTGTTCGGTGGACGGGAAGGTCGTGATCGAAGGCACGGAGCAGGGCATCGGCTCGAAGGTTGACCAGCGTCTCATGCGCGAGCTGCGCGTCAACGCGGACATGGTCATGAACGGCGCCAGCACGCTCCGCGTGAGCGGGTCGACGCCCCGGCTCGGTGACGCCGCCCTCGAAGCGGTCCGCCTCTCCCGCGGCCTCCCGCGCTTCCCCATAGGGGCCGTTATCTCGCGCTCGGGCGACCTCCCCCTCGACAAGCTCTTCTTCACCGCCACCGATTTCGAGGCGATCATCTTCCTCTCCGAACAGGCCGCGCCCGGGCGCCGTGCTGACATCGTCGCCACCGGCCGCCGCGTCATCGATGTCCCCGCCGGGAACGAAGCGGGAGCCGCGCTCGCCTTTCAACGCCGGGAGCTCGGCATTCGTGTCCTCCTGGTGGAGGGCGGTCCCACCTTCAACGCCCAGCTCTTCCAGCTCGACGCCGTCGATGAGATCTTTCAGACGATCGGCCCCGTGATCGTCGGCGGCAAGGACACCATCACCTCCGTCGAAGGCGACAGTGCCTTCACGCGCGAGACCGTCCGCCGCCTGGACCTTCTCTCGGCGGTGGCCAACGAAGAGACAAGCGAGGTCTACCTTCGCTACCGGGTCCAGCGTTAGTCGCGATCCGTTGCCCTCCCAAGAGCATCACGCGCCGGGGGGAGCGGCTCCATGGGCATGAGGTGGAGGTCCGGGGGTGGGAGTTCGATGAGCCAGCGTTTGCGTCCCGCGATGCCGAGGATTTCGTAGGGGCGGGAGGCGATCTCCACTTCGAGCAGCGGTCCGGCGCCGATGGGGTGGCAGCGAAGGGTGTGGGTAGCGCCGTAGGCAAACTCCTCGACGATCTCTGCCTCGAAGGTGTTTCCGGCGCCCGCCGCGACATCGCGGCGCAGGATCACGCGTTCCGCACGGATCGCAACATCGACCTCCGCGCCAATGGCGAAGTCCGCGGCGAGCGCGCAGGTTTGCAGTCGTAAGCCCGCTGCTTCGACCACGACCTCGCCGGCTTCGTGGCCCACAGCCGTAGCGGTCAGGATGTTCGTCACGCCAGTGAGTTCGGCCACGCGGCGAGAGAGTGGCCGGCGAAAGACATCCTCGCGCGGGCCCACCTGGAGCATGCGGCCCTCATCGAACACGGCCAGTTGGTCGGCGAGGAGATGGGCTTCGCGAAGATCGTGCGTGACAAAGATGATGGTGAGGCCGAGGTCGCGGCGGAGGCGGAGCAATTCGCGGCGCAGCGCTGAGCGCAACGATTCGTCCAGGGCGCTGAAGGGCTCGTCGAGGAGCAACAGGGTGGACTCGCGTGCGAGCGCGCGTGCGAGGGCGACGCGCTGTTGTTGGCCGCCGCTAAGGGTCCGCGGCCGGCGGGACTCAAGGCCCGTCAGGCCCAGCAGTGCGATCAACTCTTGAGCGCGCGATGCACCGCGGTCGGGCACGCCGAACTCGATGTTCTGGCGCACGCTCATGTTTTGGAAGAGGGCAAGGTCCTGGACGACGTACCCCACGCCGCGCTCCTGGGGCGGGAGGTCTACACCAGTCGAGTGGTCGTAAATCACGCGGCCGTCGATGGCGATGTGCCCGGAAGCGGGTTGAAGGAGGCCAGCGATCATCTGCAGGGTGATGCTTTTGCCGGCGCCGGAGTGGCCGAAGAGCACAAGGATCTCTTGCGAGGCCGAGAACTCGGCGGCATAGGTAAACGACTCAAGCGTCGTCGCGGCGCGGAACTCTAGCGTCAACGTGCGTTCACCGGGCGGCCAGCGAGCAGGCGGAAGGCGACGAGTACCGTCAACGCGACGCAGAGGAGGATGAGGGAGAGAGCGACCGCGCCCGCGAGCCCGAGGGAGCTGCCCTCGAAGGCCTGGATGATGGCCAGCGGCATCGTCTGGGTTTCGCCCTGGAGGTTGCCGGCGAAGATGAGCGTGGCGCCGAGTTCGCCCATGGCCCTCGCCCAGCAAAGGACGATGCCGGCCAGCAGCGCAGGCTTCGCCTGGGGGACGACGATGCGAAAGAATGCGCGTGTTCGGCTTGCGCCGAGCGTGTAGGCCACGCGCTCGACCTGCGGATCGAGAGCCGCAAAGCCGCTGCTGGCGGCGCGCACGTAAAACGGGGCGGAGACGAGCAACTGCGCCATGATCACCGCCGTCGTGCTAAAGCCGAACGTGTAGCCGGTCCAGTCCTCGATCGGCTCGCCGATGAGACCGCGGCGGCCGAAGGCCGTGAGGAGGGCCACTCCCGCCACGGTCGGAGGCAGCACGATCGGCAGGTCGATGAGTGCATCGACCACGGATTTGCCGGGGAACGATGCGCGAGCAAGCAAATACGCGACGGGCGTGCCAGCCACGACGGCAATCACGACGGTCACCGTCGACGTCCAGAGCGAGAGGATGAGTGCGTCCTGGGCCACGTCGCCGCGGAGGAGGTCCCATGTGCGGCCGTCGTCGATGGCCCGTTCTATCAGCCCGGCAAAGGGCAGCACAAAGAAGAGCGTGAACGCTGCCGCAAGGATGGCGACGCTGGCGGCGGCTGTGCGGTCGGTGGTTTGACGGCTGAGCATGCTCATGGAGCCGTAAAGCCTGCTTTCTGAAGGATCGCCTGGCCCGCGGGCGAGAGTACGAACGCAACGAAGGCGGACGCAACCGCGGGCTTGCGCGAGGCCGAGACGACGGCGATGGGGTACTCGGCGACGATGTTGTACTGCGTTGGCACCTCGATGGCGGTGACGTCGCCTCCAGCGGCGGCGAGGTCGGTCTTGTAGACAATGCCGGCGTCGGCTTCGCCGAGCTGGACCTTCGCGAGCACGGCGCGGACGTTGGGCTCGTTGCTCTTGAGGTTGGCGAGAACGCGCTCGGCGAAGTTGGGGCTGAAGCCGCCCTGGGGAGCCGACGCCCTTGTGAGGATGTCGCGGGAGTAGCGGCCGATCGGCGCCTCCGGGGCCGCAAGCACGAGCTTCAATCCCGGCTTCTGGAGGTCAGCGAAACCGCCGACGGCGGAGCTGCCCCTGGGGACGACGACCACAGGGAGGTTCTTCACGAAGGTCCTTGGCTCCCTGGCGGCGCCCTTGTCCGTGACGACTTTCATCTGGGCGTTGTCGGCAGAGGCAAAGACATCGGCTGGGGCGCCCTCGTTGAGTTGCACGGCGAGTGCGGAGGATGCTGCGAAGTTGAA
>JBKKBS010000352.1:0-6829 GCA_046713815.1 Tepidiformaceae bacterium | reverse complement strand
ACTGCGCTGGGACGAGGATGCGCTCAGGTGGATCATCTCCACGAACCGCGGAGACCGGATGCGCGCGCGCTTTGTGGTGATGTCGAACGGTCCCCTGAATCGCCCGAAGCTGCCTGCGATCGAGGGCATGGAGAGCTTCGAGGGCCACACCTTCCACACTAGCCGCTGGGACTACGATTACACCGGCGGGGACGCCTATGGGAACCTCACCGGCCTGCGCGACAAGCGCGTCGGCGTCATCGGCACGGGCGCGACGGCCGTACAGTGCGTCCCCTTCCTCGGGGAGTCGGCGAAGGAACTCTTCGTGTTCCAGCGCACGCCCTCATCCGTCGATGTGCGCGGCAACCGGCCCACGGACCCGGAGTGGGTAGCTTCCCTGGAGCCTGGCTGGCAGCACGACCGCATGGACAACTTCAACGTTCTCCTGAGCGGCGGGTACCAGGAGGAGGATCTCGTCGCCGACGGCTGGACCGACATCTTCCGCAACGTCTTGCTGCTCGGCCGGATCCCGGGTGCGAGCCAGATGTCTCCAGAGGAGCTCTCCGTGGCGATGGAGATGGCGGACTTCCGGAAGATGGAGCAGGTTAGGGGCCGGGTCGACTCACTCGTCAACGATCCCGCGACGGCGGAGGCGCTAAAACCGTACTACCGCCAGTTCTGCAAGCGTCCGACGTTCAACGACGAGTACCTTCAGACGTTCAACCGTCCAAACGTCACGCTCGTCGACACGAAGGGCCGTGGCGTTGAGCGCGTGACGAAGAATGCCGTGGTGATAGAAGGCAAGGAATACGAGGTTGATTGCCTGATCTTCGCCACCGGTTTCGAAGTCGGCACGGCCTACACGCGCCGCGCCGGCTATGAGGTGATTGGCCGCAACCACCTGACTCTTTCGGAGAAGTGGGCGGGTGGTGCGTCGACCCTTCACGGCTTCTCGAGCAACGGTTTCCCCAACTGCTTCTTCATGGGCCTCATCCAGGGAGGCTTCACGGCGAACTTCACCCATCTGCTCGACGAGCAAAGCGCCCACATCGCGTATATCGTGCAGCACGCGATGTCGACGGAGGCGCGGTCGGTGGAAGTGTCCGAGCAGGCCGAGGCGGAATGGGCAGAGATCATGCGGCAGCATGCGCGCCTGAATGAGAAGTTCCAGGCGGAATGCACGCCGGGGTATTACAACAACGAAGGCATGCCCGATCCCGCCGCCGGCTTTGTCACGGGGCAATTTGGTGGCGGGCCGATCGTCTTCTTCAAGATGCTGGAGGACTGGCGCGCCGACGGAAACCTGGCAGGGCTTGAGATCGTTTGATTTGACGACGGAGGCTCCCGGGGTGCGCGGCAACGCACGCTTGCTTACGCGCGCGTCACTGATGACTGGGGCCGATGGGAACATGGCGGGACTCGAATTTCGCATAGCCCGGTACTGAATACCGAGTATTCGGTACGGCTCCGGGGGTCGGCGGGGTGCGCTGCATCGCACGCTTGTTTACGCGCGCGTCACTGATATGTGCGTTATGGGTGGTCGGCGTAGACGCGGAAGCCGAAGTCGCTGTAGTGGAACGTGGGGTCGAGGCTGGAGCGCGCATTGATGCGCGTGAACTTCTCGCGGTGGCGCCAGCTTCCGCCGCGACTGACACGTCGCTTGCCGGTCAGCGGCCCAGGCGGCGATTCCGTCGGTGACTCGGCGTAGTAGCTGGCCGAGTACCAGTCCGAGCACCATTCGTGCACGTTCTCTGCCATGCAGCGCAGGCCGTAGCCATTCGCGCACCCTGGCAGCGGCGCGTGCGGGGCGTCAAGGGCATCGATCGTGTCCGCGAGCGGGTGGCGGGTGCCGGGCCACGGCCAGTCGCTTGCAGGGAGTCCGCCACGAGCGGCGAATTCGCGTTCGGCCTCGGTCGGCAGTCTCGCATCGATGCCTGCCGCGGACCGTAGCCAGTCGCAGTAGGCCACCGCCTCGAACCAGTTGATGCCCACCACCGGCTGGCTCGCTGCCGCGAATCGCTTCTCCGCGAGGAACGGCGGATCGTCGGCTCCTGTAGCGGCCAGGTACGCTGCGTGCTGCCCGTTCGTCACCGGCGACACCGCCGCCCGGAACGAGCCCACGACCACACGGTGAGCGGGCTGCTCATCAGGCCGCCCGTGGTCATTGCCCATAACGTAATCGCCGCCAGCTATGACGACCAACTCGGGGAAGTCCATGCGCCGATCATAAGCTGGTGGCAGGCAGCCTGGCCCCGGTACTCGGTCAGCCGCTAACCGGGTACTACATTGACGTGCGCGTTAACGTCCATAGACTAGATTGGCAGTATGACCTCTGAAGCCCGGACGCCGAACTCGTACCTGCAGATCGGCGAAGCCGCCGACCGTTCCGGGCTGACGCAGCGCACGCTGCGCTATTACGAAGAGAAGGGTCTCCTGAAGCCCCCCTCGCGCATGGATGGCGGTTTCCGTCTCTACTCCGGTGAGGACATCGAGCGGATCGAGCGAATCAAGGAGCTGCGCGACCTCCTCGGATTTTCGCTTGCTGACATCAAGGAGATGGTGGAGGCGGAAGATGTGCGCCTCCAGATTCGCGCGGAATGGCGTAAGGACGCGGACGCCGCGGAGAAAGCCGAGAAGATGCTCAAGGCGCGCGAGGTCACCCAGGCGCAGCTCACGCTCGTCGACAGCAAGGTGGAGAGGATGGCGGAGATGCGCCAGACGCTCGTCGACCGGCTGGAGAAGTACGACGAGTGGCTGAAGCAGTCCGCGGCGCATTAGACACGGCTACTTGTGAGACACGGCTACTTGTGCAGCACCTGGTCTTTGAGCGCAAAGAAGATGTTCAGGACGTCGCCTTGTTCGGACGCGCCGATGCCGAGCTGTTGGAGGACGGCGAGGACGTCGTCCACGGCGAACACGAACTCGCCCTCGCCAATGTTCATGCCGGCATGGGCCGTGGGCAGGTCCTGGCCCGTGTAGGCCTGCGGTCCGCCGCTGCCAGAGGCGAAGAACTCGAATGCCATCTGCTTCGCGTGCGCGGGATCGCCGTGGCGGAAGCGCGTGCCGATGTGCGGGTTCGCGAGATGGGCGTCGATCACGTTATTGGCAATCGCCCGCAAGCCTGCTTCGCCGCCAAGGCGTTCGTAGAGGGTCTTCGTTTCTGTTTGCGCCAGTGTCACGGTGGTCTCCTCGATACTCTTTCTTACTACGCTACACAACGCAGTCCTCACATACTAGTCACCGGGGGTTGAGAACCGCAAGGGCCATACCCGCCAGCTCGGCGCCACCTCCTTCCCGAGCCGGGATCGGTGCGCGGCCGCTGGGTCTGAATTTGGGCGTCGGACCTTGGGGGCCGCGGCGGACCGCGGCAGACGAGTGCGCTGTGCAGTGGACGCCTCGGCGGTCGGCCCGAAACTACTTACCCCGACTACGTAGACGCTCCCGAACATCCCGATTTGAAAGATTCAGTAGTTGCCACGATGTGGGGCTACAGCCGGAAGTCTAACTTCACCTCAGACCCGTGGCGGATAAGACAATCGCCGCGAACGAAGGAAGGACAAAGACCATGAACTCAGCAGGTAACAGCACCATCCGGCGGACACCAGCATGGATGCACGGCCCCAGGCCAATCATCAACTCCACCCTGAGCGCCATCGCTGGCGCCGCCGTCGCACTCGGAGCAGTGGCCGCGTGGGGCACCTACGACACCAACTCCATCGCCAATCCCTCGCTCAGTTCCAGCGTCACGATTGGCGGAGGCTCCACCACCGGTCGCAGCGGACATGTCGATTCCGACTACACCGTCGGTCGAGGCAACGCCGTGACGTCCGACGCCATCCAGCCGAGCGCCCGTGAGCCACGCCTCTCCACCAGCGGGCGCAGCGGACACGTCGACTCCGAATACACCGTCGGTCGAGGCGCCGCCGTGACGTCCGACGCCATCCAGCCGAGCGCCCGTGAGCCACGCCTCTCCGCCGCGGGGCGGACGGGGCATGTCGACTCCGACTCGGGCGTGTTCAACGGCAGCGTCGTGGCAGTCGCGCCCGCCGTCGAACGTGAGAACGTGCGCGGACACGTCTTCAGCGAGTGACGCGTCCGGGGCTCCCGTTAAGAGCCCGTGTAGCAGCCAGTTCCCTCCTTCGGCCGGAGTGCGTGCCCCCGCACTCCGGCCATCACTTTGTGTGGCCAGCGATCCGCGAGGAGGGCCATTGCTGCGCTCAGGACGTGGCCGCGGGTGCGAGGCCGTGGTCGATGGCGAAGCGGGTGGCCTCGACGCGGCCGTGGGCGCCGATCTTGGCGTAGGCGTTGGCGATGTGCGTTTCGACCGTGCGTCGGCTGAGCACGAGCGCATCCGCGATCTCCTGGTTGCTGCGCCCGCCCGCCACCAAGCGGAGGATCTCGACCTCGCGCGGGCTGAGGCCGGCGAGCGGACTGGCGGCGCGCGGCGGTGGCGGGGGGACAGACTCGAAAACGGCGAGCACCACGGTGGGGAGGGTCCGCGGATCCATCCCTACTCCGGCCGCGTAAGCGTTATCGAAGTCCCCGCCAAGCCGATTACGACACGCGTCCAGGGCCGCCCGCAAAACCGGCCGATCGGCGGCTTCGACAAGGAACGCCGCCGGGTCATCGAAGGCCGCCAACCAGCCAGCAGCTCGAGCTGCGTCGCCAATTGCCGCTTCGACGGCCGCCCCGCACAATCCTGCTATCACGAGTTCCCGGCCATCGAACACCAGGCGGCCGTCCAGGAGAATCGCGCGGATAAACGACCTCGCCGAGATGAAATTCCGCCGTTGGACCGCCGTGAGGGCAAGGTTGGTTAGAGCGAGGCCGACAATTTGCATCGTCTTCGAAGACTCACCGATTTCCAGCGCGCGTTGGTAATAACCCTGGGCGGCGTCCAAGTCGCCGTGCATGCGCGGCGCCTCACCGAGGCTGATGCGGAAGAGGCCTTCGATCGCCGGATACTCTCCCCCAACTGCTATCGCAAGCCCTTCTTCGTAGCGGGCCAACGACGCGGACTCGTCGCCTTGCTCGGATTCCACCATGCCCAGTACGAACAACGCGCGGGCGAGGTCGGATAGCGAGGCACAACGCCGGGACACTGTCACAGCCTCTATCGCCCAGGTGCGGGCGTCCGCAGTGTGGCCAAGATTGAGACGAGCGTATGCGCCCCGAGAGAGAGAACGCGCGAGGACCCTGTCGTCGCCAGAGTTTCGCGCATAGCGGGCAGCCTCTGCAGCGGCTGTGACCGCCGTCTCGTGCGCGAGCACCGCGATCGCGCCCCACACCAGTGTGTGGAGCGCCGCCATCCGAGCGTGCGGGGGCGATGAGGGCGCGGCATCAAGCAGCCGCCTTGTGATCTCGAACCCCTCCCGCAAGTGGCCCCGGTAGTTCCAGAACATCGCGAGATTGCCGCTAATCAAAAGTCCATCGGCATGTGAAGGTTCGTGTGTCGCCGCCCAATCAAGGGCCGCGCGAAGATTGTCGTGGTCCACTTCCAGGAGATCGAGCCAGTAGCGTAAGGCCAGTCCTTCAAGGTGTGGTTCGGCGAGGTCTGTCAGCTCCCGGAACCAGCGACAGTGGCGCGCGCCCATGGTTTCGGCTTCGCCCGATGTCTGCAGCTCGTTGCGGGCGAACTCGAGGATCACTTCGAGGCACCGGAATCGGCCATCACCACCCGGCGACGCGACGACAAGTGAACGGTCAACGAGGCTATCGAGGAGTTGGAGCACGTCGGCGGGCGCAAGGTGCCCGACAGCGCAGATGCCCTCGGCTGCTTCGAGCGTCCATCCCCCGCTGAAGACGGCCAGTCGCCGGAAGAGGGTCTTCTCGGGCTCGCTCAGCAGGTCATAGCTCCAGCGCACCGCCGCCTCGACCGTGCGCTGGCGTTCTGGAGCGGTGCGGGGACCAGATGCAAGCATGGAGAGCCGTTCGCCCAGGCGGTCGGCAAGATGGTCGATTCGCAAGGTGCGGATGCGAGCGGCCGCTAGCTCCATGGCCAGCGGTAAGCCATCCACGGAGCGGCAGATCCGGGCGAGCGCCGCGGCATTCTCCGCCGTCACCGTGAAGTCGGGGCTCACCAGGCGGGCGCGGTCTGCGAACAGCGTCACCACGGGGAGATGGGTGAACTCGACAGTGGGGAGCGCCTCCGCTCCAGCGGGGAGCGCCAGCGGCGCGAGGCGGTGAACCATCTCGCCCGGGACGCCGAGAGGCTCGCGGCTAGTGGCCAGTATGGAGACCCCGGGGCAGGCTTCGAGGACCGAATGCACGGTGGCGGCAACGTGGTTGACGACTTGTTCGCAGTTGTCGATCACGAGCAGGAGGTACTGGTCGAACAGCAGCGCGGCAAGCGACGCGGTGGCGTCGTGAGGTCCGTCGGAAGCCCCCAGCGCCTCCGTGATTGCGTTAGGGACGCGCGCTCCGTCGCGGAGGGCGGAGAGGTCCACGAACCAGGCGCCGTCGCGGTAGTCCGCTGCGACGACGCGCGCGACCTCGATCGACACGCGTGTCTTGCCCACGCCGCCGGGGCCGGCGAGCGTGACCAGCCGGTATTCGCGTAGAGCATCAGCGGCCGCGCGGATCTCGTCCTCGCGACCGAAAAACGTGGTCAACGGCTGCGGCAGGGTCCCCGCGGGCATGGCGCCATTGTAGTGGCGTGAGTGGAAGACCATGTTGACGAAGCGGCCGGGCGCCGGGCTATGCGCGGCCCGGGGGTGCGAGGCCGTGGTCGATAGCGAAGCGGGTGGCCTCGACGCGGCCGTGGGCGCCGATCTTGGCGTAGGCGTTGGCGATGTGCGTTTCGACCGTGCGTCGGCTGAGCACAAGCCCGTCCGCGATCTCCTGGTTGCTG
>JBKKBS010000351.1:0-6971 GCA_046713815.1 Tepidiformaceae bacterium | reverse complement strand
AGATGGCCGAGCGTTACATCGGCGGCTACTGGGATAGTGTCCTCAGCCACTACGAATTCGCCAGTGACCACCTTCTGAAGACGCCCGGATACGAGTACTACGGCGGCTTCTCCAAGCGCATCAACGCTTCCGACGGAGATGGTGCGAAAGCCTCCACGGAGTTCTTCATGAACCTCCAGATCTGGGGTACGCCCGAGCAGTGTTACCAGAAGATCGCGGATCGCGTACGCCGCACGAACGCGGGCACCTTCTCTGCCGTCTTCAGCTACGCGGGCATGCCCTGGGACGAGGCGGAGCGGAACATGCGCCTCTTCGCGGAGAAGGTGATGCCGCGCGTGAAAGAACTGGACGCGGTGGCCGCTCGCTAGGGGTTTTCGAAAATCTCGTGGCTCCCGATCCGGCGCCAGACGATGTGGACCTCGCCTTCGCGCACGGCGGCTCCGTAATGGAAGGTCGCGCGCCCGTCGTCCGCCCACGTCATCTCGAACACGCCCGGGTGGTCTGCCATGCCCTTCACCCGAAGGCCCGGTCGGAGCGGACGGCCTGATCTCAGATCCGCCACCAGGTGACTAACGGCGCGACGAAAGGCGGCTTGTTGAGCAGGCGTGAGCTTCAACCACGCACGGCGGAAGCGCGCCTCAAGTACGTATGTCGGCAATCGCGCTTACTTCCGGTCGTTGATGTCGGGGTCGTCGCTGGCGGCGATCCGCGCCAGGGCTTCGAAGAATTCCGCTTCGTTGTAGTAGATCGTTCGTGGCTTGCCGTCCGCGAGCTCCATTTCGACCTCGCGCTCGCCCTCTTGCCATTCCGGCGTCCAGAACCAGCGCTGGTCGGGGTCGATTACCGTGATTAGGAGCCCCTCCGGGGATTTCCGCAGGACGACCATCTCCCCGTCGCAGATGCCCGACTCGCGGCGCACCTCCTCCGGCAGGTCCATGTCCTTGCCGACTATGCGCGGATTCCCGATCACGGGGTAGAGCGTGCTCATGCCTACACTATCGTCCGAGCAGCGGAGCCGGTGCAACAGGCGGGCACGATTCCCTCAGAGATCTCGCGTCAGGTGACATCGCACGCTCGCCTGATGCTGGCGCTCGGACTGACGCGCGTCACTGGCACCATCAGACCCGCGCCGGGAATAGCGCCTCCTTGAGCGCATCACAGGCCTCCGCCACGCCTTTCTTGCCGCCATCGAGCATCCCCGAGAGCTGCATGAAGACATGCGGCATGTCCTGGTAGATGCTCAGTCGTGCACGGACCCCCGCCTCTTCCAGCTTCGCCGCAAAGAGCTTCGAATCGTCGAGCAGCGGATCGAGGGTGCCGACGATGAGGCGCGCGGGAGGCATGCCATGGAGGTCTCCCTTGATTGGCGAGATGTACGGGTCGTCGTAGCTAGCGCCGCCCGACATGTAGTGCTCGTAAAACCATTGCATGGCGCGGCGCGTCAGGATCTTGCCCTCGGCGTTCTCCATGACCGACGGCAGGTCCAGGTTGCCCGTGAAGGCGCCGTAGATAAGCAGGAGGAAGCTCGGCATCGGCCCGCCCTCGTCGCGTAGCCGCAGGGCGGCGGCAGCGCTGAGGTTGGCGCCAGCGGAGTCTCCACCAACGGCGAATCGCGTGGCGTCCACTCCGATTTCGGCGGCGTTCGCCGCCGCCCAGCGGATCGCGGCCACGCAGTCATCGAGCGCCGCTGGCGCGGGATTCTCCGGTGCCAGGCGGTAGTCGACGCTCAGCACAACCACGCTCGTGCCCTGCGCGAGTTCGGCGCAGAGCCGCGCGTGCGTGCTCGGACTGCCGATTACCCACCCTCCCCCGTGCAGGAAGACGAGCAGCGGGAACGGACCGCTGCCCGTGGGGGTGAACACCTTGACCGGGATCTCCCCGGCGGGACCCGGGATCGTGCGATCCATCACGCTGCCGATCTCGGGCATTGGGCTGTTGAAGGCCTGGAAGCCGACCTCCGCGCCGGCCCGCGCGACATCCGCCGGGAGTTCCCACATCGGGGGCACTCCGGCCGCCGCCGTCTGGGCTTCCATCATCTGCAAAAGCGACTGTACTTGCGGGTCCATATCCACCTCACTGAGTCTGCCGTGGGATGGCAGCATACGGGGAGGGCTGGAGCGCCGCCACCCCGCGGGGTGCGCCACATTCACTTCAGAGGCCGCGGAGAATCTGACAGCCGCCGTCGGGACAGGCTACGGGCGCTTCTCGTGGGCATCCCCCATCTCGGGGCGGATGCCGAAGGCGTGGATGAGCCTGCCGAAGCCCATGTAGCTCACAACCGCCCAGCCGAGTTCGACGATCTGCTCCTCCGTGTAAAACTGCCGCAGCTCGTCGAAGAGGGCGTCGTCGATGTTCTGATGGTCGACGAAGAGGCGTTCGGTGAAGTGGAGGGCCGCCTTCTCCGCGTCCGTGAACGCGGACTCGCCCCAGCGGCGGATGCTGCCCACGGTCTCTTCGTCGAGGGTCTCTCCTTCCCCTGACAGGGGAAGCCGCGCGGCCTGTCAGAAGTCGCACGCGTTCAATTGGGCCACCCGCAGGCGAGCAATCTCCTTCAGGCGCGCCGGCAGCGACATGTCGCGAATGATGGGCAGGTACCAGCGGTACCAGTTTTCGAGCAGAGGTGAGTTGTGGCCGAAGATGCGCGTCACCGGGTCGTGGCGCGAACGAAGGGCTTCGGAGAGCTGGTCGTCCGTGGCCAAGGAGAGGCGGGGGCGGGGTTCGGTCATGGGGCTATCCTACGCGGCATGCCGTCCGGTCGCTCACGCTTCCGGCTCCAATTCGCCGCGCGCGGCGTCACCCCTCGCCGAGGTACGACCGGCGCACGTTGTCATTGTTCGCGAGTTCGGCGCCGGTGCCGGAAAGGGAGATCACTCCTGATTCGATCACGTACGCACGGTCCGCGACTTCCAGCGCCATCGCGGCGTTTTGCTCCACGAGGAGGATGGTAGCGCCCTGTTCCCGGATCTCCCGCACAGTCTTAAAGATCGTTTCGACGAGCAATGGCGAGAGTCCCATCGAGGGCTCATCGAGCAACAGCAACTTCGGCTTCGCCATCAACGCGCGCCCGATCGCCAGCATCTGCTGTTCACCCCCGGAGAGCGTGCCGCCTGCCTGCTTCGCCCGTTCACGCAAACGCGGAAAGAGCGTGAAAGCGCGTTCGATATCACCGTCGATATTCTCGCCGGTGCGCTGAAAGGCGCCGAGCTTGAGGTTGTCGAGCACCGTCTGGTGGGCGAAAATGCCGCGTCCCTCCGGCACCTGCGAGATGCCCAGCGAGACGATCTTGTGCGGCTGCATCTGGCCGATCGGTTTGTCGCGGAACGTGATTGACCCCGCTCGGGCGTGGATAAGGCCGGAAATGGTCCGCAACGTGGTCGACTTCCCAGCGCCGTTGGAGCCGATGAGCGTCACGATCTCGCCTTCGTTTACGTCGATGTCGACGCCCTTGATGGCCGTGATGCCACCGTAGCCCGCGACCACGCCTTTCAGGCTAAGGAGCGCCATGTGCCCCTCCCTCGGCCTGGATTGCCCGCGTGCCCAAGTAGGCCTCGATCACCCTCGTGTCCTTCTGCACTTCGGCTGGGGTGCCTTCGCTGATCTTGCGCCCGTAGTCGAGCACGGTTATGCGTTCGCAGACGCCCATCACCACGCGCATCTGGTGCTCGATGAGGATGATCGTTGTGGCATACTCCTCGCGGATGCGCCGGATGAGCCCGACCACCGAGGCGCTCTCCTGGGGGTTCATGCCCGCCGTCGGCTCATCGAGGAGCAGGAGACGCGGTTGCGTTGCGAGCGCGCGGGCGATTTCGAGACGGCGCTGGTCGCCGTAGGGCAGGTTACGGGCGATGAAGTTTTCGCGTCCGGCCAGGCCGGTCGCGGAGAGCAGCCGGCGTGAGGCCTCGATCGCGGCCTCTTCCGCGCGTGCAACCCGCGGGGGCCGGGCTACGACCTGCGCCACTTCGGCGATGGACGTGCCCGCCCGCCGCGGGAGCGCGGGGATGTGCTTCACGAGGTCCACGATGCGGCGCCCGGAGGGGCGCACTGGCGCGGGCGCCCTGGCCGCCACACCATGGTGCGCGTGACCGCCGACGAGGACGTTCTCCAGGGCCGTCATGTTCGAAAAGAGGCGGATGTTCTGAAACGTGCGCGAGATGCCGAGGGCGCTCATCTCGTGCTGCTGGAGGCCGTCGATGCGCTGGTCGTCCAGCCAGAGTTCACCGCCCGTCGGTTCGTAGAAGCCCGTCACGCAGTTGAAGAAGGTCGTCTTGCCCGCCCCGTTGGGCCCGATGAGTCCGTGGATCGAACCGGCTGCGATCGTCAGCGAGACATCCGTGAGGGCGCTGAGCCCGGAGAATCGCATACCCAGGCCGCGCGCCTCGAGCGCCGCCCCGGCCATCAGGCGCTCCCCTCGCCGCCCGCGCGCTCCGCTTCCGGCGGATGCTTGAACTCGAGCTCACGCCGCCGCGAGGGGAACAGCCCCGCCGGTCGCAGGACCATCACTGCCACGAGCAAGAGGCCATAGAGGATGAAGCGATAGTCCGAGAGCTTTTCGCCCCATTCATCTTCCGGCGGCAGTTCCCGCAGCTCCATCCCCGGGACCGCGTTCACACCGTCGATCAGCGCGTTCACGGGGTCGCGCAGCCAGCCGAACTGCTCGAATACGTCGCGCGTCTCGGAGAAGGTGAAGATCTCCGGCAGGCCGATGAGGATGAACGCGCCGGCGACTATCCCCTGCGTGCTGCCCATGCCCCCGATAACCACGACCGCGAGCACATTGATCGACACCACGAGGCCGAACGAAACGGGCGCCACGAAATCGATGAAGGGCGCGTAGATCGCGCCGCCGAGGGCGCCGATCGCCGCACCCATGGCGAACGCCATGAGCTTGTACTTCGTCGTGTCAATGCCCATCGCTGAGGCGACGTCTTCGTCTTCGCGAATGGCCTCCCAGGCGCGGCCCACGCGCGAGTCGCGCAGACGCGAAGTGATGAACCACACCAGAAACGCTGCAATCACGATCATGACGTAGAACTCGTTTACCTCGTCGATTACCCCTGGCCCGGCCCGCGGCCGTTCGATCTCAAAGAGGCCCGAGGAGCCGTTGGTGAGATCCGGCCGATTGAGAAGGAAGAGACGGATGATCTCGCCGAAGCCGAGCGTCACGATCGCAAGGTAGTCGCCACGCAGGGGCAACACTGGCAGCCCGAGGAGCAGCCCGATCACCCCGCCCAGGAAGATCGCCATGGGGAGCAAGAGCCAGTAGTTGATCGTCCCGTCGATCACCGGCGACACGGGCGAACCGAAGATGGCGACGACGTATGCGCCGGTAGCGAAGAAGGCGACAAACCCCAGGTCGAGGAGCCCGGCCAGCCCCACCACTACGTTCAGGCCGATGCCAAGCGTCACGTAGAGGCCGACGAGGAAGAGCATGCGCATCCAGATGGCATCGAAAAAGTCGAGGGCGAGCACCGAGAGGGCAATCAGCAGCCAGGGAAGCGGCCGCATCCACTCGGGCAACTCCTTCGCGTAAAGCCCGAAGGCGAAGGCCACCGCGGCATACATGCCCATCAACAACAGCATTTCGACCCAGCGGTCGCCTGAGACGAGCACCAGCAGCCCGAGCACGATCGCCCCCGCCACCAGCGGAAGCGGGCGTGCCCGTTCCGGGAGCCTGCCAGGGGCCGCTGCGACGAACTCACGGAGCCTAGGCACGTTTGGTTTCCGGCCGCCCGAGAATGCCGCTGGGCCGGAAGAGAAGCACTGTCACCAGCAGGACGAAGGCAACCACATCCTTCCACTGGTTGGCGAGCTCGACGCCGGGGATTTGATTGAGAAGCTCGCGGCCGAAAGTCTCCGCGAAGCCGAGGAGATAGCCCCCGAGCACGGCGCCCGGAATGCTGCCGATGCCGCCGAGCACAGCCGCTGTGAACGCCTTCACGCCCGGGAGGAACCCCATGCTGCCGCGGATGCTGCTGAAGAAGAGGCCGTAGAGCACGCCCGCGAAGCCGGCCATTATCGCACCCAGCGCGAACGTGTAGATGATCGCGCGGTTCACGTCGATGCCCATGAGGGCGGCGTTGTCGCGGCTTTCGGAGACCGCGCGGATGGCACGCCCCTGGCGTGTCCGCTGGATGATCCAGTAGAGGACGAGCATCATCGCCAGCGATGAGCCCATGAGGAAGAACTGGAGATACGTGATATCGACAGGGCCGGCGTCGAGTCCCCCGTCGGGGAAGATCTGCGGGTAGAACCGGGATTCGC
The DNA here is from genome assembly GCA_046713815.1 of Tepidiformaceae bacterium. Lineage (GTDB taxonomy): Bacteria > Chloroflexota > Dehalococcoidia > Tepidiformales > Tepidiformaceae > JBBDMZ01. The sequence goes on along the minus strand of JBKKBS010000351.1, from coordinate 710 downwards.
CCTGGAGAAAGTAGTCGTCCACGAGGTGGCTGAGAAAGACGCTCACGCCGATCGCGCTAATGAGCGGCGCCAATCGCGGTGCGTTCCGCAATGGCCGGTACGCGATGCGTTCGATGGCAAGTGAAGCCCCCATGGAAGCGGCGGCCGCGACGACCAGCGACAGCGCGATCGATAGGGCAATCATGCCGCCGGAGATTTCCTCGCCCCCGAGTGCGACCAGGACTCCGTAGCCCGCGAATGCGCCCACCATGAAAACTTCGCCGTGCGCGAAGTTGATGAGCTGCAAAACGCCGTAGACCATCGTGTAGCCGAGGGCGATGAGCGCGTAAATGCTGCCCGTGGTGAGACCGACTACCAGTTGGTCGACCCAAAAGTCGGCATCGGTGATGACGATGAAGTGAGCAGTCATTGGCGGCGTGATACTACGTCAACGAAAGGGGGGAGGCATAGATGCCTCCCCCCTTTTTTTTTCGCGGTCCGCGAGTCGGACGTTACTCCGCCTCGAGCTGCTCGTACTTGCCGCCCTTAATCTGAAAGATGCGGACGACCGCGGTTGATCGGTCACCGTTGCTCTTGAATTCGATGTCGCCCGAGGCGCCGCCCACCAGCTTGTAACCCTTGATCTCCTCGTTCAACTTCTTGAGGTCGATCTTGAGCTTGCCGCCGTCCTCCTTCGCGACCTTTTCGATCGCTTTGATGATGATCGTGGC
>JBKKBS010000350.1:0-2913 GCA_046713815.1 Tepidiformaceae bacterium | reverse complement strand
GTCGTCAACGGAGACGTGGGCGAGTGGCCCGGCAACACGTTCACTAACATCCCCCCTTGCACGTTTAATGGGACGTTTCACCTTGGGGACTCGACCGCCGCGGCGGCTTACGCTGACTTCATCAACGCGTACAACAGTCTCCTGATCCACCCCCCGAAGTGCGACTTCACGTTGACGGGTTCGCTCGCGGGCGAAACGCTTTTGCCCGGCGTCTACTGTATCGACTCATCGAATAAGACGGGCAGTTTGATTCTCGACGCCGGGAGCGCCGGCGCGGATGCTGTCTGGATTTTCCTGGTCGATGGCGAACTCGCAACCAACAACTTCAATGTCACCATGATTAACGACGGGGATCCGTGTAACGTGTATTGGCACGCCACCGCCGCGACACTGACGAATACGAGTACGAATTTCGTGGGAACTATTCTCTCGGGTGCGGCCATCACGGTCACGGCCACCACTGGAACCGTTCACGGGAATCTCTTTGCGACGAAAGCAGTGACATTGACATTGACAAACAGCACCGTCACCGCCTGCGAGTTAACCGGCGGCCACGGCAAGAAGCATGGCAAGTGCAACCAGGGCGTGGGCAACGGGCCCGAGGGTTGCGATCCGGGCAACTCGAACAACCACAACCCGACGAATGACGAGTCGGGCGGGACGCCCGGGAACCCGGGCCGTCAGCCGTAAGGTCGGCAACCGGTAAGTAAGGTTTCGGTCGCGAAGAATGAGAGGCGGAGGGCGCTGTCCGGCCCTCCGTCCTCGTTCCTTCGCTCGACCCAGACAGATCGCCGAAGAGTGTCCGGTTCTCCGGGAACCTGCGGCGGCCACTTGCCGGCGTGCTCCTTCGCCGTCACGGTGGAAGACCACGCCGAGCCTCCCAGTGCTTGACCGAATTGTGATTCCACCCGGAGACGAGCTATTGCGGGTCGAGGGAAATCTGGGATCGATGTTGGCGACAGCGCACGGTCGAGCCTTCAAAGCTGGAATTGCTGTCGGTAATGTTGGTTGCGGGGGCCCGCAAAGCGGTACTTGCAGCTGTGGTTAGTGGCGGCATAAGCGGGGATGCCATACCAGGTCTCGATTACGACGCCCGCAGAGCATCGGCCCAAGCGCAACAAGACCAAATCACAGACAGAAGTACCACGGTGGCCGTACTAGGTACAACCAGAAAACGCTCTAGGAGTCTGCGCGGCAGAAACACACGGGGCGGGTCGTACGTATTACAAGTATGCCCACGACATTTCGGCCCTGTGCCCCAGACCAGTCGTTGCTGTTTCCGCCGTCCCCCCGCGACTGGCTGCCCGAAGGGCATTTGGCATTCTTCATCGCCGACACCGTCGCCGTGATGGATCTCCAGGCGTTCTACGCGTCCTATGAGGGCGATGGGCGGCGGAATCAGCCCTTCGATCCGCAGATGATGGTGACCGTGCTGTTGTACGCGTATGCCACCGGGACGTTCTCGTCGCGTCGGATCGCGCGGAAGCTGGAAGAGGATGTGGCGTATCGCGTGTTGGCGGCGGACAACTTTCCGGCACATCGGACGATCGCGGAGTTTCGGCAGCAGCACCTGGCGGCGTTCGAGGCGCTGTTCGTCCAGGTCGTGCAGCTCGCGCGCGAAGCGGATGTCGTCCAGCTCGGCACGCTGGCGATCGATGGCACGAAGGTGAAGGCCAACGCGAGCAAGCATAAGGCGATGAGTTACGGGCGGATGGTCGAGCAAGAACGCCAATTACGCGAGCAGATCGCCGCGCTCACGACGCAGGCCGAGGCGGTCGATGCGGCCGAAGATGCGGTGCATGGGCCTGACGTCCGCGGCGACGAGTTGCCCGCGGAGCTGCAGCGACGGGCGACGCGGCTCGCCACCATTCAGGCAGCGAAAGCGCGGCTCGAGGCGCGCCAGGTGGATGCGGATCGCCAGAAGGGACGCCGGCCGGACGATGGTCGCAAGGGGCGCGGGACCAAACCGTTTGCGCGCGACTTCGGCGTGCCTCCCGATGAGGCGCAGGATAATTTCACCGATCCCGAGAGTCGCATCATGAAGACCTCGTACGGGTACGACCAGTGCTACAACGGCCAAATCGCCGTCGATGAAGCCTCGCAGATGATCGTGGCCACGGGCTTGACCCACTGCGCCGCGGACAACGGCGAATTGCTGCCGGTGATCGACCGTGTGCGGGCGACCCTGGGGCACGATCCGGCGGCGGTGCTCGCCGATGCCGGCTATAAGGGCGAGGCCAGTTTTCAGACGCTCGAGACGCGCCAGATCACGGCCTACATTTCCCTGGGACGCGAAGGGAAAGCGGGCCCCGCGCCCAAGCCGGCGCACGTGGCTACGCAGCGCATGGCCGCGCGGCTCGCGAGCGCGGACGGCAAGGATCGCTACCGACGTCGCAAAGCGATTGTCGAGCCGGTCTTTGGTTGGATCAAAGAAGTGCTCGGCTTTCAACGCTTCAGCCTCCGAGGCGAGGCGAACGCGCGCGGCGAATGGAACGTCGTGTGCCTCGCGGTCAACCTGAAGCGATTCCACCGGCTCACGATGGCATGAGGGCAAAGGCACCCCGCGGCCCGAAGCGTTTGGTCCGGCGCGACCGCCTCCACGCGCCCCGAGCAGCCACTGAGTCGCTGAATCAGCGGCGCGGGCAAGGCGCGAGAGGCTCCCGTGGCCACCTGGGGTGTTACACGACTCCTCGCGTTTCTACCGCGCAGACTCCTAGCGCCTTTTTCATAGCCGTGTAGCGAACGGGAGTGACGAAGGCTGCCGTTCAGTGGTGACGTGCCGGAGGGGGGCCGCGGTCGTCGGCCCTGTCGACGGCACGGGGCACCTCCGCTCGCGGCCTGTCGGTGGAAGGCGGCAGGTCCGCTGCAGTGGCTCGGACCAGCCGCGGATCTCAGCGCTGCGCGTCGGTGCCC
>JBKKBS010000349.1:0-5298 GCA_046713815.1 Tepidiformaceae bacterium | reverse complement strand
GCCCGGGACCGTCTGCAAGCCCTGCCGCAGGACATCTTGGGTTGGGGTTTCGGCGGGTCGATCCTTGGCGTTAGGGAAGTGGCCTCGTCACTCTGCACGGCCCCGCTGGCTGGCACAGCTGGCGCTTGTCGGTCAACTTGAACTTAGGGGAGCGTGAGCTGCCGTCCGTATCGGGTGGGACGTGCTGCGCCCGCCTCTGCTACGCTCCGGGCCATGCGCATTCTCGTTCTTGGCGGCACCAGTTTTCTCGGGCGGCACACGGTCGCGGCGGCGTTGGCACGGGGACACGAGGTCACGCTCTTTCACCGCGGGGAGACGAATCCCGGCCTCTTCCCGGAGGCGGAGGAGATCCTCGGCGACCGCGAGCACGACCTCGACCGCCTCGCCGGCCGTAATTGGGACGCCGTCATCGACGTGCCCGGCTATGTGCCGCGCATCGTGCGCATGTCGGCGCAGGCGCTCGCCGAAGCCGCGCCTCACTACACGTTCATCTCAAGCATTTCCGCCTACGCGGCCATGCCCACACCGGGCCTCGATGAGGACACGCCCCTCGCCGAGCTTTCAGAGCCGGGCTCGGAGGACGTGCAGAAGCACTACGGCGCGCTCAAGGCGCTCTGCGAACGTGAAGTGCAGGCTGCCTTCCCGGCGGGCGCACTGATCATCCGCCCCGGCATGATCGTCGGGCCGAACGACCCCACGGACCGCTTCACCTACTGGCCCGTGCGCGTGGCGGAGGGCGGGGAGGTGCTCGCGCCCGGGGATCCGAAACGTCAGGTGCAGCTCATCGACGCGCGCGACCTCGGCGCCTGGAACGTAATCCTTATAGAGCGCGGCGTGACCGGGGTGTTCAATGTCACGGGGCCGGCGGGGCGCATCACCATGGGCGACATGCTCGACGCCTGCCGCCGGGCGTCCGGCAGCGACGCTCGCTTCACATGGGCTTCGGAAGAGTTCCTCGCGGAGCAAGGTGTGGGCGCGTGGATGGAGATGCCGTTCTGGCTGCCGCGCACGGAAGAGAACCTGGGAGGGATGCTGGCGGTGAGCATCGCCCGCGCCCTCGCAACGGGCCTCACTTTCCGTTCACTCGACGAGACCGCGCGCGACACACTCGCCTGGCACGGAACGCGCGGCCCGGAACACGAGTGGAAGGCGGGTATGGCGCGCGGGCGCGAGCGGGAGCTGCTGGCCGCCTGCCATGCGCGGAGATGACGGACCGCCATCCTTCGAGGCAGCCAGGAGCGCTTCGCAGCCACCAGGACGCGCACACGGCCCCGCCGGCACGAGGTCGACGGCTACCACATGCCCGGAATTATCACGGTCAGGACACATTCGGCGCCGTCCGTGGATAGCAAGCGGAAGGCGTAGCGGCAGGTGATAACGTCGCCAGACCTTGTGCGCAGGTCGCCCGAGAGCGGGCCCACCACTTCGTTCCCCGAGTCACGCAGCTTTCCCGTGATACGTTCCCGGTCGGAGCGATCGGCCCACAGGTTCAGTTCCCTCGAGGTGGCGCCGATGGCGTCCGCGCGATAGAAGCCCGTCAGCGTGACAAACGCCTGGTTCACCGCAAGGAACCGCTCGGTATCGCCATGGGTGATGGTCATCGGCAGCGGGTTCTGGAAGAACGCCGGCCCCATGAAGGTGTCGGCATTGACCGGCACCTGTGCTTCTTCGACCGTCATCTCATCCTCATCGCTCGGCCCAACCTAGTCGGGGCCAAAGACGTTGCATATTCATCGTAAACACGACCGGCGACGCAACAATATCATAACGGACAGCAAAATGGATCGCGCCGCGCGGCACCGCCTCCCTGTACCGTCGTCAGGCGCCGTCTGCGATTCGTCAGTGTTGCGATGTCGCCTGCGCGCCTGAGTTCTTCCCGCTTACCCTCCGACGCCATGGTTTCATTTTCATCGCAACACCGTCGTAACGATCCTCCCCCTGTCGCATCTCCCTCTGCCATTCGATTATGATTCTCTGGAGTTTGAACTGAATTCAGCCGAGAGTGCATGACGTCATCCAAGAGTATTGCGGACGAGGCCACGGCCTTTAACGAAGCGCGCGCCCACACCGGAGCGGAGTCGCATGTGGCCATACCCGCCGAGGCGACGGAGGCCAGCAAACTTGCGCAAGCGGGTTCGGCGCTGCGAGAGAGTGAGGAGCGCTACCGCACGCTCTTCGAGGCCATGGACCAGGGTTTCTGCGTCATCGACATGATCTTTGACGAGGCCGGCAAGCCGCTCGACTACCGGTTCCTCGAGATCAATCCCGCGTTCGCCGGTCTCACTGGCCTCGAGAACGCGATCGGCAGGACCGCGCGCGAGATGCTGCCGGGGCTGGAGCCGCACTGGTTCGCGATCTACGGACAGGTCGCCGCGACCGGTGAGTCGACCCGCTTCGTCGAGGGCTCCGAGGTCATGGGTCGCTGGTTCGATGTGTACGCCTCCCGGATCGGCGGCGACGGCAGCACGAGGGTGGCCCTCCTCTTCACCAATATCACAGAGCGCGTTTTCACGGAACGCTCCCTGCTGGAGAGCGAAGAGCGTGCCGCCGTGGCCCTGCAGATTGCACAGCTTGGCACCTGGACCTGGTATCCAGATCGCGGCGAAATCGTCGCCGACGCGCGCAGCCGCGAGATCTGCGGCCTCGACCGAGAGACCCCCCCACTGTCGCTCGGGGATGTTACGCTCCGCATCCACCCGGAAGACGTAACCCGCGTCGAGGCTGCACTGCAGGAGGCGCTCCGCCCACAAGGCACCGGCGTTTATTCCGAAGAGTGCCGCTGGGTTCATCGCGACGGTGCGGTGCGCTGGAGCATATGCCGCGGAGCCACGCTTTTCCGGGGTGAGGGCGCACTCCGCACGCCGTCGATGATGGTCGGCACGGTCCTCGACATTACCGAACGCAGACTTGCGGACGAGGAGCTGCGCGAGAGCGAGGTCCGCTTTCGGCAGATGATGGATGCCCTCCCGACGGCCGTCTACACGACAGACGCCGATGGCCTGGTGACATATTTCAACCCGGCTGCGGTGGAGTTCTCGGGGCGGACGCCGGAGCTTGGCACGGACCACTGGTGTGTCACCTGGAAGCTCTACCACCCCGATGGCACGCCCATGCCCCACGACGAGTGCCCGATGGCGATGTCTCTTAAAGAGGGTCGCGCAATACACGGAATGGAAGCGGTCGCAGAGCGGCCCGATGGCACACGTCGCTGGTTCGAGCCATACCCCACGCCCCTGCGTGATGGACAAGGCAACCTGACTGGCGGCATCAACATGCTCGTCGATATCACCGAACGGAAACGGGTGGAAGAGGAGCTGCGCGAGAGCGAGGAACGCTTCCGCGGCTTGTTCCATTCCGCGCCCGTGGCGGTGTTCGTCTGCGACGGGGCCGGGGTGGTCCAAGCCTACAATAGCTACGCCGCGGAACTCTGGGGCAGGGAGCCCGTCTGTGGCGACCCGAAGGAAGTCAATTGCGGCTCCATGCTGCTGCGTCATCCGAACGGTGATCTGCTTCCACACGCCGAGAGCCCGATTGTCGATGTCCTCCGCACGGGCGAGCCCCACCACGGCGCGGAAGTGATTATCGATCGTCCAGACGGTTCTCAAGTCAGCGTACTGGTCAACTTTGCTTCGCTGAAAGACGCGAGCGGCAAGGTTACGGGCGCTATCACGTCTTTCGTCGACATTACCGAGCGGAAGCAGATTGAGGAGGAGCTGCGCGAGGCTGCGCGCCTCAAGGATGACCTCCTGGGCCTCGTCGCGCACGAGTTCCGCACGCCCCTCACGACGATCACGGGGAACATCGATGTCCTCGTCCGCCGCTTCAACGAGCTGCCGCCGGAAATGCGCGACCAGGCCTTGAGTGAGATCCAACGCGGGAGCGACCGCCTCCGCCGCCTCATCCAAAACATGCTCGTCGTCGCGCGCGGCGAACGCGGCAAGGACGAAGAGCTCGAGCCCCTCCTCCTTCAGCGCACCCTCCAGGAGGTCGTGGCAAGCGAGCAGGGGCGCGACCGCTCGCGGCCCATCACACTCACCGCAAGCCCCGGCCTTCCGCCGGTCGTCGCCAGCGCCGGTTACCTGGAACAGGTCGTCGAGAACCTCATCACGAACGCGCGGAAATACAGCCATATCGCCACACCCATCGAAATCAGCGCCCTGGTCGATGGCGGGTCCGCCGTCGTCCGCGTCCGCGACCACGGTGACGTGCTTGACGAGGGAAAGGTCGAGCGGTTCTTCGAGCCCTTCTACCGTAGCGAGGATGCGCCCAGGCAGGTCGGCGGAGCGGGCCTCGGCCTTGCCGTATGTGCCACCCTCGTCGAGCGCATGGAGGGCAAGATCTGGGCCCGTCCGAACCCCGGCGGCGGCCTCGAAGTCCTCTTCTCCCTCCCCCTCGCGCATCTCGACGGCGACGAATAGGGCAACAGCGCAGTTGTCGGCCTCCGTGTCGATCGGCGTATCGTCTTTCGCCACCGGGGAACAGCTGACAGGCAACCAATCGACGACTGCGCGTGCGGTATGATTGGGACATGACCATTGTCACGGTCGATAACGCAGGCACGTTTACGATCCCGGAAGAGGCGCGGGAGGCGCTCGGTATCGCGGATGGCGGTGAGCTGGACGTGGAGATCGCGCGCGACAACGGCTGGGCGCAGGTGATCCTCCGTAGCCACATCCCTGAAGAGGATGCGTGGGCATACACGGAGGATCACCGTGAAGCAGTGCGACAGGCAGCGGAGGACATTGCCGCTGGCCGTGTCTATCCGATGTCCATCGCCGATCTCGAGAAAATCGCTGAGACGCTCGATAGGCGAGACGGCGCCGGGTGACCCAAGAGCTGCCGTCGCTGAGAATCTCCCGGAGATTCCTCGCGTCATTCGCCGACCGGCGCTTTACCACTCAAGATCGCGCTCAGATCCTCAACGCGCTTGGACAGCTTTCTGCAAACGAACGGCACCCGTCGCTGCGCGTGCACGCCCTGTCGGGTGACATGAACGGGTACTGGTCGGCATCCGCCAGCAGAGTCATCCGCATCACTTCCAGCGGCTTCCGGACGGCGCCAGGCTGCTCATTGAGTGCACGAAGCACTACGACCGCTAAGTGCGGGGTCGATGGCGCAATACTTGTGCCGCTCGAGCCGCTGATCCCATTCCGCCTTCGCATCCCGGCGGATCACCAACCGCCCTCGTCGTCTACCACGGCTCGGCGAGGATCACCGAAAGCACCGACGGCGCGCCATCGGCCGAGAGCAGGCGGAAGGCGTAGCGGCATCGCACGACCGCGCCCGACTTCGTGCGCA
>JBKKBS010000348.1:0-3758 GCA_046713815.1 Tepidiformaceae bacterium | reverse complement strand
GAGTGTACGTGCCCGAACTGTGCGTGAAGAACGCCTCGCCACCGGAGCCATAGACCACACCGATCGCGCCGAGGTCGGCGAACTCGAGCCGGGTGTCGTAGGAGTGGCTCCAGCGGTAGCCGAGCGTGCCGAAGCGGTCGGAGTGGGCAGCATAGAAGCGCGTGAAGTTGAGCGGGACGGTTCCACCGAGCTGCAAATCCTTGTCAACGTAGCCAAACGCTCCCGTGGAGGTATCAACGCCAGCCCCGACCTTCTGAGAGAACGGCTCCTGCATCTGCTGACGGGCGACGTTCTCCGCGATGCTGTAGAGCTTGCCACCAGCGTCAGAGATCTGAACCAGCAGGTACCCTCGCTGGTCCCACGCATCGCCCAGGTAGAAGTGTCGTGTCCGGTAACCAGTTGGACTATTCGCCGCGTCGGTGAAGACCACGACGCTGTTGCCCGTGGCTGGGTACCACGTGGCTCGCACGAGGCTCCCCGTCTGATAGCCGATGTCGTATGAGATGGAGTAGTACTTCAGGTCCACGCGAAAGGGCTTGTCCACGATGCCTGCGTCCATAGTCGAGGACCGCAGATAGAAGGTCTGCTTCGCGGGCTTCACGTATGTGCCGTTCGCGTCTTCACCGACATCGACTGCGTCATTCGTGGTCAGTGTCCAGCCTGGGACCGTTACCTCCATGGAGCCGAGAGCATCGTAGATGCCGCGCCCAAGAATGCCATGCCGGATACGAAGCTTGACGGTCTCCCCCGCGTAGGATTGAACGGCCACCTTAAGGGTTTGCCAGACGTTAGGGTCGAGGCTCACGGTGCTCGCGAGCGTGGTGACAGTGGAGTAGTTCGGACCGCGGAGAAGGTCGAGGTAGAAGTTCTGGCCGGCTCCCGGTGCCCTTGTGACGCACTGACATCTGTTGCACGTTGGCCGGGATCTGGAACGGCTGCGACGTCAGGTCACCGTTCGTCGAGATGGCGGTGCCGCCGTTGCCATCAGACGTGCGGCGCGCCTCCGCGGTGGCGTCCCAACTGGGAACGTCGACCATCTGTACGCCGACATCATCGACCCCGATGATGCCGTTCTGGCGTACTATCTTCAGCTTCACCTGCTGCCCGCGCCAACCCACGATGTTGAACCGGATCTCCTCCCAACTGTCGCTGATCGTGCCAAGGGTGACCTGCGTGGAAGTGCCGAATCCAGTCCCAGAAAGTACGTATATGTAGTACTGGTCGGACCCGGTAGTCAGGCCCTTGACGTCAACCACGCCGAACTGCGCGGCGGTATCCACGCTGAACGCGCCGGAAACGATGTACCCGCCATCCAGCCTCGCGAAGCCGTTGCCCGACTCCGTGTCGCGGTTGCCCGTTCCCACCAGTTCGAAGCCCGCGAGCACGGACTGCGTGCGGACCCTGTCGATGCCATAGGTGGCGGTGGAACTCACGTGCCGGTTGAATTGGACCTTGATGGACTGCCCCTGGTAGGGGCTCATGTCGAGGTAACGGCTCTGCCAGGCGCAGGGGAAGCTGCACGAGATGTTCCATGCTGAGGACTCGGACCCGTAATCGACCCCGTACTTCACCTTCACGGTCAGCCATGCTGTACCGCTTGCCGAGGTCGTTCCCATCTCGAATACGAGCTTCTGGGCGGCGCTGGACACCGTGAACGCATCGCTTGTGATCAGTGCCGACGAAGCATCGAATCGCGCGAAGTTGCCTTGCGTTGCGTTGTTCTGTAGGGAAACGGCGCCGGACGGAGCCCAGCTCGTTGTTAGTCCCGAATCGAAGTTGTGGTTCGCGAGCACGTCCATGTCGCTCGGTCCGGTCGAGAAGTCGCTGTTCGTGGGTCCCGTTCCAACCGGGTATGCCGCCGTCTCGAAGCCGGAGTTCGTAGGTGGCGTGCCCACCGGCTGGATGTCGGCGTCGAATGCATGATTGAGCGGGTAGGCGGGTTCCGCGCCCGACGCCGTGGGCTCGCCGCGCAGCAGGTTAACCTCGAACACAATCTGCGGCAGAAGAAGCACGGCGAGCAGCACCCCGCCAATGAGGAGTTTGCGACGATGAGGGTGAGCCGACCGTGGTTGCGGGATCGCAGCGATGGCCATAAGACGCCTCCGCTCTCGGTGTGACGCTTGGGATCCAGCGCCCGCTCCGAGAAGATGGGCGGACTCTACAAGTAGTTTCTCGCGAGACTCTCTTCTGAGTCACATAAGGCCGCGAGTTTCCGCTAAGATTTCCCCACTAGGCATGAGCGCTCGGCCTGTCCGGTTGCCACTAAGTGGACGCTTATTGAAGTGTGGCGAACTATAACTTCATGAGATTCGCGTTGGGGGCGATGGTTGCGGGCCTGCTCGCCCTCGCCTCCGTGGGCGCCAACGCGCAGCAACCCGCCGTCGCCCAGGTCGTCGTCGGCGGCGTGCAGGTCGACGGCTCCAGCGGCGCGGCATCGGTCACCGTCCTCGACGCGGCCGGCAACCCCGTCGGGGCCCTCGCCCAATCGGCCTTCACCGTGCAGGTCGACGGCCAACCCGTGCAGGTCTCGAGCGCAACCAGCGAACTCAACAACGCCCTCCCCCTCGGCGTCATCCTCACCATCGACACGAGCGGCTCCATGGCCGAAGGCGGGCGACTCGAGGCAGCGAAGACGGCCGTACGGCCACTCGTCGACGCGCTCCAGCCCAACGACCGCATGGCCCTCGTGATCTTCGCCAACGGCGTCCAGACGCTCGTCCAGCCCACCGCCGACAAGGCCGAGCTCTCGCGCTTCATCGGCGCCCTCGGCCCGCTCGGCAACACCGCCCTCTACGCCGCCACCGCCCAATCCGCCACCCTCGCCCAAGCCCTCTCCCAGCCCCGCAAGGCCGTCGTCATCCTTTCCGACGGCGAGGAGTTCGGCAACGTCAGCGGCGGCATCACCCGCGACCAGGCTCTCGCTGCCGCCCAGGCGAGCAACGTCCCCTTCTTCGTCGTCGGCCTCGGACAGGTCGATGTCGCCTATCTCACGCAACTCGCCACGCCCGCCGGCGGCCAGCTCCTCACCACCGCCAACCCCGCCGAGCTCGCCGCCCTCTACGACCGCATCGCCCAGCGCCTCCGCGTCCAGTACACCGTCCGCTTCGCCCTCCCCGCCAACCTCGCCCCCGGCGACCACAAGCTCGCCGTCACCGCCGGCGGCCGCACCTCCGAGTCCACCTTCACCATCGCCGGCCAGGCCGCGACCGGCTCCAGCGTCGCCGTCCAGGGCCTAGGCGCCGAGCTCCGCGAGAAGACCAGCGTCTCGCTTTCGAACCTCGCCTCCACCGCCCGCGTCACCTGGCAGCTCGACGGCCAGCCCCGCACTGGCGCCGGCGACGGCCGCTCCATCGAGCTCGACCCCTACACCTTCGCTCCCGGTGCCTCCCACACCCTCACCGCCACCTACGACCCCAACGACCCCACGAAGAAGGTGACCGCCACCTTCCGCGTCGCCAGCCTCCCACCCCGCGTCGTCTCCCCCACAGAGCTCCCCAACCGCGCGCCCGGTGACCTCGTCCGCCTCGAAGTCATGGCGCAGCCCTCCGTCCCCAACACCGCTATATATAAGGTGGACGGCGTCGAGCGCGAACGCGACGCCGGGCCGCCCTACGAATACGAACTCCCCCGCGGCGGCTTCGACTCCGGCGCCCACGAACTCGTCGTCGAGCTCGAAGGCGCCGGCCAGCGCAGCGAGAAGAAGTACGGCTTCGAAGGCCCGGGCGGCGCCAGCACGAATTACGGCGCCTACGGCATCA
>JBKKBS010000347.1:0-16977 GCA_046713815.1 Tepidiformaceae bacterium | reverse complement strand
TGACTCAGCAAGAGTTTCACCGCATCTACGAGATGCATCCCGACCTGGAGCACGTCCAGCTAATCGAGGGGATCGTGTACTTGCCTTCCCCCATCCGCATTCAACACCACGGTGAGCCCCAGGGGATTATTCTCGCCTGGCTCGGCACCTACGCCGCACAACATGACAAGGTGCGCTTTGCCGGCCCGAGCACAGTCATCATGGACGGCGACAACGAGCCCGAACCTGATGGCATGCTCGTCCATACGTCCCAGGGCGGTCGAGCCACAGTCGAAAACGACTACGTGACTGGTGCGCCCGAACTCCTGGTGGAGATCTCAGGAAGCTCGGCCTCGATTGACCTTGGACCCAAAAAGAACGCCTACCGCCGCAACGGCGTTCGCGAGTACATCGTTTGGACCACGCACGACAACAAGCTCTTCTGGTTCCAGTTGGTCGACGGGAACTTCGTGGAGCTTTCGCCTGATGCCAACGGCGTCATCCTTAGTGGCGTCTTCCCCGGCCTAACCCTTCACGTCGAGTCGCTCCTTGCGCGCGACATCGCTGGCGTCCTTGCATCGCTCGACGCCGATTGACTGGCGGCAGCTCCGACGGGGCTCTGCTGAGTCGCCTACGCCCGGCCGTAGACGGGCACCCCCGTCCCGCTGATGGCCGACGACTCGTCCGAGCAGAGGAAGAGGATCACGCGCGCAATCTCCTCCGGATGCACCCACTTGCTGAAATCGGCCTTGGGCTGTGACTGCCGATTCGCGGGCGTGTCGATGATGCTGGGCAACACCGCGTTGGCGCGGATTCCCTGTTGCCGGTATTCGACATCGAGGGCGCTTACGAATGCGATCACGCCCGCCTTTGCCACGACGTAGCCCGATACGCCCGCGAACGGTCGCACGGCCGCCCGCGATCCAACGCACACGATAGCTCCGCCGCCGTTCTGCAACAGTTCGGGGATGGCCGCGTGGCAAAGCAGATAGGTGGGCCGAAGGTTCAACCGAAGCTGGGCTTCGAATTCGTCGATCGACGCCTCATGCACTTTCCCCGGCTCGCTGTACCCGCCGACGAGGTTAACCAGGGCGCCCAGCGGCGCTGCCTTGTTCGCCGTCCCGGTCGCCACCACCACCGCAACTGAATCCGAATCGAAGAGGTCAGCCCGAACCAGCACCAGGCCCTCCTGCTTCTCCACCCGGTTCATCTCCTCCTCGGCGATCCACGGCACCACCACGCGCCAGCCAGCCGCCAGGAAAACGTCCGTCACGGCCGCCCCCAGTCCGCCCGTCCCTCCCGTGATGATGACCGTCTGCCTCATTCTGATATCCTCGGGGAAATGTCCGACGCCTGTCTCGACGTGTGCGCATCTCCCCTCTCCACCGCAGTGGCAAGGGGGCGAGGGGTGAGGGGTTATCCCCGTGGCAGTCCCAATCCGCGCGTCGCGATGATGTTGCGCTGGATCTCGCTGGTGCCCGCCGCGATCGTTGCCGGCACCGTTGACATGTAGTTCATCGACGCGTTGATGTGGTGCTCTCCCTCCAGGCCCACCGGCTTCCGGAATTGGCCGCGCAGACCGCTAACGTGCATCTCCGTCCACGCGAGGCGCTGCGACAGCTCCGAGCCGTACATCTTGCACATGCTTGCCTCCATGTTCGGGACCCCGCCGTTCGCCTGCACCGAGATGACCACAAATGACAGCAGTTCACAGACCGACGTCTCCACCGCCCGTTCGGCCACTTCCATGCGGTAGGACTGCGCCACGGCGTTGCCCGCCTTCTCCCGCTGCTTCAGGTAACCCGCAAGCCGCTCCACCGACTTCCGCGCCCCGATCGCGCGTGCGATGTTCGAGCGTTCGAAGTCGAGCGTCGTCGTCCCCACGTACCACCCGCGGTTCTCTTCACCGATGCGGTTGCGTGCCGGCACGCGCACGTCTTCGAAGAAGACTTCGTTAAAGACATGCCCGTCCGCCATGTTGATCAACGGTCGCACCATGATCCCCGGCGACTTCATGTCCACCAACAGGTAGCTGATCCCCCGGTGCTTGGGCGCGTCCGGGTCCGTGCGTGCGAGCATGAAGATCCAGTCCGCGCGATGCGCCCCGGACGTCCAGATTTTCTGTCCGTTGACGACATAATCGTCACCATCGCGCACGGCCCGCGTCTGGAGGCTGGCGAGGTCCGAACCGCTGCCGGGCTCGCTAAAGCCCTGGCACCATGCCACTTCGCCCCGCAGCATCGGCGGCAGGTGCTCGGCCTTTTGATCCTCGGTGCCGTGCAGCATAATTGTCGGCCCAACGAGGTTGAGCATCTGGCGGCTCGTCGGCGCCCCCACCTCATGCAACTCCTGGTTGAGCACGAATTGTTCCAGCACGCTCATGTCAGCGCCGCCGTACTTCTTCGGCCACGCCGGCGCCAGCCAGCCGTTCTGGCCGAGCCTGTCCAGCCAGCGCGAAACCCGTTCTTCTCGCTCCCCGTCGCCGCGCATGCCCAGCTCCGGGCCTTCGTCGTCGTCCGCTGGCGAGCCAGTCTTCCAGTTCGTGTCGACGAAACCCTGTACGGTCTTTCGCCAGGTCGCCAGTTCAGGAGTATCCGTGAATCGCATTGCACTACCTCGGTTGTCGTGCCCGCATTCTACATCTCTCTTACGCGAACGTAAGGGTTGGCCAAAACGGCCGTCTCGCGCGGCACTGGTTACAATCCAACCGCATGCGCCTTCAGCTAGTGCTTCTCTCTGTTATTGCGCTTGCCTTCCTCGCGTGGGCGGCTTTCGGCTGGCGCACGGAGTCTCCCAATCTCCTCACCGCCCGTGACCGGTTGGTCGCGGAAGATTCACTTACCGTCCGCTTCGACCCGGGGGGCGTGGAGGGATATCGCCTCATCACGGCTCCCGGCGGCGCCTGGGTCTGGGAGCGTACAAGCGCCGCCGGAGAACCGTACCCGGATGCCATTCTCTTCACCGGCGGCACATATCTCCTCCGCATCGCCGAGGGCTGCTTCATCTCCCGCGGCGGCGTGCGTCCGCCACTCATTCCCGGACTCACCACATCACAGCGCCTCGTGCGCCAGCCGTCTCTCGACCACCGTCCCGGCGAATTCGTCGCCTACTCGGTACCACCCGCCTTCGCCGCGCCGGCCGACACACCCCCTGGCCTGCCGGACATCGAAGTGGTCGAGGATCTTTCCGTCCTCCGCTCCCATTCGATTATTCGCGCGACAACAGGCCTACAGCCCGACTACATCTGGCGGGGCGACTACACCATCGCGCGCGCCACCGCGGCAGAATCCGCTCATGCCGACAGCCTCCTCCGCGCCGCTCGCGCGTCGGACTACGCCGAGATCATCGTGCGTGAGCGCGTCGTCGGCACGGTCGTCGGCAGCGTTATCCAGGAGCCGTCCGCAATCGTGGTGGCCCAGGATTGCCCGGATCACCCTACGCGCGTCTGGTCCGGCGCCGCGGGCGGCCAGGCGGAGGGCCTGCGTGCCACCCCGGCGACGTTCTCCATGACCATTGGCGAAACGCCCGCCTTCCGCAACGCCGCCACGACCGCCGCCTCGAACCTCTCGCAGATTGAGTACCTTAACGACGCCTTCGCCAACGCTCGCTTCGGTGACGTGCCCGTGAGGACGCTCGACAATGTTTTGATCGCCACCGGGAACGGTACCGGCGTGGCGCTGCGCATCCTCTCCTGCACCCCCAGGCCGTGGTTTCGGTGTTAATCCGGTGCCCCTCTAGCCCCCAATCGCCACGCCCTACACAATCCACTGGTGACCACCGTCGATAAGCGCCCGCTGCTCCTGAGAGGGGGGCATGTTTTCGACTCGGAGACGCGGACCTTCCGCGCGGGGATCGATGTCCTTTGCGTCGACGGCCGGATCGCGCGCCTGAGCCCCGCGCTGGACGCGGCTGACGCCGTCACGCTGGATTGCCACGGCCGCTATCTCTTGCCCGGGCTCATCGACTGTCACGTCCATCTCACGTTTAGCGGTGACCCGAAAGATGCCGAAACGCAACGCAACGTTCCTCTGCCGCTCCGCTCCTGGCACGCCGCCGAACACGCGCGCCGCACGCTCCACGCAGGCTTCACCACCGTCCGGGATATGGGTGCCGGCGACCGGCTGAACATCCACCTCGCCAACGCGATCGAGAGCGGGCTCCTCCCCGGTCCGCGGGTTCTTGCGGTAGGCCTTGGGGTGACCATGACCGGTGGCCACGGTCACGGCTTCATCGCACGCGAAGCGGACGGGCCGGACGATGTCCGGCGCGCCGTGCGCGAGCAGCTCCGCGCGGGCGCGACGGCGATCAAGCTCTTCGCCAGCGGCGGCGTCATGACGCCCGGCGTGAATCCGCGCTCCCCGTCGTACACGCAGGAAGAGCTGACTGCGGGCGTCGAGGAAGCGCACAAGGCCTTCCGTGTCGTAGGCGCTCATGCCCAGGCGACGGACGGCATCAAGAACGCCATCCGTGCCGGTATCGACTCGATCGAACACGGCGTCTGGCTCGATGAAGAGGCCATCGCGCTCATGCTCGAGCACGGCACCTACCTCGTGGCCACCCTTACGGCGCCCGCGCAGATAGCCCACGGCGGTCTCGCGGCCGGCGTTCCCGACTACATGGTCGACAAGGCCCACGACATCCTCAATGACCACCTCGCCAGTTTTCACGCCGCCGTCAAGGCGGGAGTGAAGATCGCTATGGGGACCGACCAGGGCACTCCTCTCAGCCATCCCGGCGAGAACGCCCAGGAAATCGTCCGCATCGCCGAAAATGGGCTCTCCAACGCTTCTGCCATCATGGCTTCCACGGCCTGGGCAGCAGACCTGCTGCGGGTTCCGGCTGGCCGCCTGCGGGAAGGCCTCCTCGCGGACGTCCTCGTGCTTGAAGCTGATCCACTGGCCGACATCCACGTCCTTCGGGATGATGCCAACATCGCCGCCGTCGTCAAAGACGGGGCCGTCCAACGTCATCCCCGGCACTCCCGCTCGGAGGTTCCAGTTTGAGCCGTCTCCAGAAAGCTATCTCACGGATTCAGCGACGAGAGCCCGCGCGGGGCATCGGCTTTGGTGCGCAGTCTCGTGACCAGCCGCGGGCCGCGCTCCTCGGCGTCCTTGCTGAATCCGGGTCGGCCGCAAAAGCGGCGTTCGACGCCGGCGCCGATGTCGTCGTCATTCGTGCGGCGAGCATTGCCGCGGCCGTCGCGGATATGAAGGCCGCCGGGGATGGCCCGAACGGTACTGCGGTTGGCGTCTGGCTTCCCCAGGTGGATGACGCCGCCGGCCTGGCGCTCGCCGACGGTCACTGCGATTTCGTTGTCGGGACGCTTGAGGGGACTGCCGCCACGGCCGTGGACACCGAACGCATGGGCCAGGTACTGGCCATCGCGAATGATGTCGACGACACCACCTTGCGCTCCCTCGCCCCCTTCGGGCTCGACGCGCTGCTTGTCGAGCATGGGCCTGGCGCAATGTCCCTGGCCGCCCAGTTGCAGCTTGTGCGCGTCGCCTCGTTCGCGTCGACCGCGCTCCTCGTGACCGTCGCCCCCGACGCACCGATCGCCGAACTGCGCGTGCTGCGTGACTCCGGTGTCGTCTGCGTGCTGCTCCCGGCCGGGACGAAGCCCGACGCCATCAAGGCGATGTCCGATCGGCTCCGCGCCGTTCCCCCGAAGAAGTCACGTCGCGAAGGCGGCGACATCGCTCTCGTCCCATCCATGGCCGTCTCCGCCGGACACGACGACCACGAGGAAGACGACCCCGGCGAGGACGAATAGCGATGCCCCAAATCACGGTCGAGCGCCGTGGGCCTGTCGCGCTCGTCACCGTCGCGAACCCGCCCGACGCCTACATGGACCACGAGACGGTGCCCGAGTTGGATGCCGCCATCCGCGAGCTCGAAGCCGACGATGCCGTCCGAGCCGTCGTCCTGGCCGGTGGCGTGCCCGGCTTCTTCATCCGCCATTACTCCGTCCACGAACTCGAGGACCTCTCGAAATCCCTGCGGGAGCGCGGCGTGACGGTCGATCCTGCTAAACCGTTACCGGTGCGGGACATCGACCACCTTTTCCGTCGCATTGAGACGATGCCGAAGCCCGTCATCGCCGCCATCAATGGGAGCGCCATGGGTGGCGGCTTTGAACTCACCCTCTGCTGCGACATCCGCATCGGCGAGGACGGTTCGTATTCTCTTGGTCTCCCCGAGATTAATGTCGGCATACTTCCCGGCGCTGGCGGCACGCAGAAGCTTGCGCGCGTCGTGGGCACCGCCCGCGCGCTGGAAATGTGCCTGCGCGGCCGTACCATCTCGCCCGCCGAAGCCCTCGCGCTGGGCATCGTGTCGGAACTCGCTCCACCCGGTGAGTGCGTCAACCGCGCCCTCGCCATCGCCGCGGAGATTGCCGCTCAGCCCCCGAACGCCGTTGCCCACATCAAACGTCTCCTGCGCATGGCCACGGCAACGCCCCTCGATGACGGTCTCGCGCTTGAGCGGACGCTGTTCCTGGACCTGCTCGTCTCTGATTCCGCCTACGAGCTGATGGGCAAGATGAACCGCGGTGACAACGATATCCGCCACATCCCATGACATTCGCAGGGGGCTTTCGGCCCGCCCTCATGCGCTGGTACCGCCAGCACGGCCGCCACGCCCTCCCCTGGCGTCTCACCCGCGACCCCTACGCCGTCCTCGTCTCGGAGGTCATGCTCCAGCAGACGCAGGTCGACCGCGTGCTGCCGTATTACGAACGCTGGCTGTCTCGTTGGCCCACCGTGGAAGACCTCGCCACTGCAACGTCTGCCGAAGCGATTCGCGAATGGTCCGGCCTCGGCTATAACCGCCGTGCGCTCTACCTCCACCGCACGGCGGTTGTCCTCGTCGAAGGCCACGCGGCCCGCTTCCCGACGGACTTAACAACGCTCGGCTCCCTCCCCGGTGTCGGACCGTACACCACCGCTGCCATCGCCGCCTTCGCTCACGAATCCCGTGTTGCCGTCGTCGATACCAACATCGCGCGCGTCCTTGCCCGCGCCGTGCTTGGCGTCGCCTCTCAGCGGCATCACCCGCCCGCCGCTCTGCTCTCGGCCGCCAACGACCTTCTGCCCACGCGCAACGCGCGGGACCACAACCTGGCACTCATGGACCTCGGCGCCATGGTGTGTACCGCGCGCTCACCCCACTGCGTCGAATGCCCTATGCGCCGTCACTGCGCCTGGTACGCAGCGGGTACACCGGCACTTCCCGCATCGAATTCGAATCCCGCCGCACCATTCGAATCCACATCACGCTACGCGCGCGGGCGCATCATCGACGCACTCCGTCACGAGTCCTGTCTCGATGAGAGCAGCCTTCTTGCGCTTCTGCCCGTACACCACCGCGCCAATCTCACGGTCTACCTCAAAGCCCTCGCCCACGACGGTCTGATCCGCCAAAACCCGGACGGCTGGTCCCTCCCCTGACAGAGTCTCCCCTCTCCCACCGGGAGGGGGTCGAAGGCGAGGGCGGGATGTCGGTCGCCGCGATGCCCGCTTCCGCTATCCCTCCCAGTGAGTGCCAACGTCTCCCCTCTCCACCGCAGTGGAGAGGGGGCAGGGGGTGAGGGGCTTCACACGATCAGCATCGCGTCGCCAAAGCTGTAGAACCGGTACTGCTCCCGCACCGCCTCCTCGTACGCACCCATCACCAGCTCGTGGCCCGCAAATGCACTCACCAGCATGAGCAACGTCGACCGCGGCAGATGGAAGTTCGTGATCAGCGCGTCCACGACGCGAAACTCGTCGCCCGGCAGGATGCGCAGAGATGTCCAGCCCGAATACTCCGACACCTCCCCCATCTCCCGCGCAACGTGTTCAAGCGTCCGCACCACGGTGGTTCCCACTGCCACGATCCTGCGGCCCTCACCCTTCGCCGCCCGCACCCGCTCCGCGGCCTTTGCCGGCACCGCGACGTGCTCCGCGTGCAGAGTGTGGTCGCGCGGGTCATCAACCGTCACCGGCTTGAACGTGCCCGGACCAACCTCCAGTGTTACCGCGGCGCGTTCGATGCCCATCCCCTCCAACCGCCCGAGCAACTCGGCCGTGAAGTGCAGTCCCGCCGTCGGTGCTGCCGCGCTCTTCGCCTCTCGCGAATACACCGTCTGGTACCGCTCTGCGTCGCCCTTGTACTCCTTGATGTATGGCGGCAGCGGCACCGTACCCACCGTCGCCGGGTCGAAGTCTCGCTCGAACTCCAGCTCCACGAGGTCGTCGCGTCTCGCAATCGCGGTCGCCTGGATCTCGCCCTCAGACGACGCGAACACGAACACGCGGCCCCCGATGGCCGCGCGCGCGGGCTTGAACAGCGTTTCCCAGCACCGATCCGTGAGCGGTCGCACAAGCAATGCTTCCACCTTTCCGCCCGTGTCCGCACGCCGGCCCATGAGGCGCGCCGCCATCACGCGCGTGTCGTTGGCCACCAGCAGGTCGCCCGCGCGCAGCCACTCCGGCAGCTCGCTGAACACTCGGTGCTCGACTCTGCCGGAGGCCCGGTCGATGACCAGCAGGCGTGCTGAATCGCGCGGCTCCGCGGGTTCTTGAGCGATTAACCCGGGTGGCAAATCGTAGTCGAAGTCGGCGGTGCGCATCACCGGGAGCATTGCGCCTTCATCGGCCCCGGTCTACGGTGAAGGCGCTCCGGAGGGCACCGCATGACACAGGCCAACGGCTCCAATTCCGCCTCATATCTTGGCGGCCGCGTTGACGATGTCGTGACGGGCACGGCGACGATCGACCGCGCCTCCGTGCGCTCCGTCGAAGCCGACCAGGCGACCCTCGAACGCGCCGCTGTGCGTCGTCTGAACGCCACGCAAGCCACCATTGACCACAGCGCCGTCGCCTACGCCCGTATCGACCAGGCGACGCTGCGCCAGTCGAACGCCGGCGTGGTCGTCGCCAGGAGCGTCGCCTGTGACGAGGTCCGCACCGGCATTCTCGTCTCTCCGATCGTGCGGGGCGAAGTGCACACGCTCCTCGATATGCGCAGCGCCGTCGCTATTGGTGTGGGGATTGTGCTCGGTCGAGTGCTGCTTGGCGCCGGCCGTGCACTGGTACGACGGGTAATGCCATAGCCGGGTCGATCGCGACCGCGGTGTCCGTCCGCAGCTGACCGCACGCCGCCGAAATGTCCGATCCCTTCTCCACTCTCACCGTCACGTTCACGCCCGCTTCCCTGAGCACGCTCTCGAACGCGAGGACACGCTCGCGTGGCGGCTTGCGGTGCCCGCCCGCCGTTGGGTTCACGGGGATGACGTTCAGATGCATACCCGTGCCGTGCATCAACCGGGCAAGCTCGACTGCCACCTCCGGCGAATCGTTCTGCCCTGCGATGAGCGCATACTCGATCGTCACCCGGCGGCCGGTCTTCTTGAAATATCGCCGCGCCGCTGACATCAGGTCGCTCACCGAGTGAGGCCCGGCCGTCGGCACCAGCCGCTGCCGCAGATCGTCGTTGGGCGCGTGTAGCGAGATCGCGAGCCCAACCTGCAGATCCTCCGCTGCCAGGCGGTCCATGCCGTGGATCAGTCCCACGGTCGAGATCGTGATGCTGCGTTGCGCCAACCCGAACGCCCGCGGGTGCGTCAATATGCGCACCGCCCGGATCGTCTCCGCATAGTTCGCCAGGGGCTCCCCCATGCCCATGAAGACGATATTCGTGACGTGTTCGTCGCGCGCCTTGAGCAAGCGTGCGACGGCGATCACCTGAGTGACGATCTCCTCGGTCTTCAGGTTGCGTTCGAAGCCCATTTGCCCGGTCGCGCAGAAGACGCAGCCCATCGCGCATCCTGCCTGCGTCGACACGCAAACGGTCGACCGCGGGTGCCGCTCGCCCGCCTCCGGGTACTGCATGAGCACTGTCTCGATGAGCTGCCCGTCGGTCATCCGCAGCAGGAGCTTCGTCGTCGTGCCGTCGTCACTCACCACCATCCGCACCTGTTCCGCGGCGCCGATTCCGTGGCCCGCTTCCGCCAGGTGTGCTCGAAGGGCGGCTGGCAGAATGCGTATTTCTTCAACGCTGGCCGCGAAATCCCGGTAGAGCCCGTGGAGGATCTGGTCTGATCGGAAGCGGCGCTCACCGGTCTCCTCCACCAGGGAATCCATGTCGTCCGGCAGCAGCCGGTAGAGGTCAGTCGTCATGTCACTCGTCACGCCAGCACCACCCTCTCCGCCAGCTTTCCGCGCAACCCGTTAACGAAATCGCGTCCGCTCAATCGCTTTCCCCCTTCGCGCTGCACCTCCTCCAACACCAACACCCCATCCGAAAACGTCACTCGCGGCTCCTTACCCGCGATTACCACGGTCCCAACGTCCCCGCCTCTCCGCGAGCCCGCGGATAGGGGGCCGGGGAGAGAGGAGGTCTTCCAGATGCCCAGCCGCTTCCCCTCGTACCCCACGAAAGCCCCCGGCCACGGGTTGTACGCCCGCACCGCACGCTCCGCTTCCGCCACGCTCATGTTCGCCCGTAAGTGCCCATCTTCCTTCTTCACGAGTTGGCAATAGGTCATGAGTGTCTCGTCCTGCTGCTCTGGTGTCAGCTCCCGCTCATACCACCCCGGGAGCGCTTCGATCAGCGCCTGCGCACCGAGTTCAGCCAGCCGCGGCTCCAACGAACCCGTCGTGTCTTCAGGTTCAATTGGAATGGTTTGTCGCAGCACCACGTCGCCCGCATCCATTTTCGGCGTAACCTCCATGATGCTCACCCCCGTCTCGTCGTCGCCGGCGAGGATGGCGGCGGTGATCGGCGAAGCCCCGCGCCACCGCGGCAGCAGCGACGCATGCACGTTCAGCGATCCGCGACGGGGCATTGCCAGCACCGTCCGCGGCAGTATCTTCCCGTACGCGGCGACCACGAACACGTCAGCTTCAATCGCCGCCAACCGCTCCCGCGCCGCCTCGTCCTTGAACGTCTCGGGCTGGAACGTCTGGATCCCCAGGGCCTCCGCCGCCAGCTTCACGTCTGGCGCCCGGAGCGTTCCCCCTCGCCCCGCGGGCCGGTCGGGCTGACTCACCGCCGCCAGAATCTCATAGCCCTCCCGCGCGAGCGCCTGCAACGACGGCACGGCGAACGCCGGCGACCCCATGAACACGATACGGATGTCCCTAGGGTTCATCGCGCGCGTACGTCCTCATCGGCGCAACGTCGACTCCCCCTGCCTTGACAATCGCTTGCATGCGAAGCGCCTCCCCTCTCCCTTCGGGAGAGGAGCCGGGAGTGAGGGCGATCTGCCGGTCGCGTTACAGGCGCCATTTATGCACCTCCGCAAAGCGCAGCGGCGCGGCGAAAATCGCTCCCCGCGGGACGCCCTCCAATGAGTCCGGGTTCACGTAAATGTACTGCGGATAGGCCAACACCACACTCGGTTCAAGCTCTGCCCAGACCTCCTGGAACTGCCTGTAGGCGTCTTTGCGCACGTCCATTGCCTGGGTGGTGCGGCCCTGGGCGATGAGGCTGTCCGCCACCACATCCGCGAAGTTCGCGAGATTCAGGCCTGCCGCCCCCATTTGCGAGCTGTGCCACCCGAAGTAGGGGTCCGGGTCCGGCCCCTGCTCCCATGCCGCGATCGCCGCGTCGTACTTCCGCTCCTGCAAGAAATCGCGCCGCAACACCGAGAACGTCGTGCTCACGACCGTGGCCCGGATCCCCAGCGGCTCGAGCTGCCTCGCCACTTCTCCCGCCACCGCCACGCGCACGGGGTCGTTGTCCACGCGCAAAGTGAAACGGAACTCGCTCCCGTCACGCACCAGGATCCCCGTCGTCGGTGAGGCCCGCCAACCCGCCTCCTCCAGCAGCCGCTTCGCTTCTGCCGTATCGCCCCCTTGTCGGTCGTATTCGGCGGCGTATGCCCAGGAGCCTGGCGGGATGGGTGAGCTCGATCCAGTCGCAACGCCAGAAAACGCGGCCGTGACGATCGTTTTTCGTTCGAGCGCCATCGATATTGCCCGGCGCGCGCGCTCATCGGCGAAGAACGCGGCCTGGTCGTTGTTCAGGTAGAGCACAATGTACGAACTGTGCAGCGGCCGCGCCACCTGCTTGCCCTTGAGCTTCCCCACTTCGCTGACCTGAGCTTCGGAAAGCGAGTCCCGCACCATCAGTCCATCCACCTGGCCAGCGCCAGCCGCTCGCAACGCGGATGGATAGTCCGTGAAGAACCGTAACCGCAGGGTATGGATTCGCGGCGCCCCGAGATGGTACTCCGTGTGCGCGACGAGTTTCGCTTCGCGCGAGTCCAGGGCCTCCAACTTGTACGGTCCACTGCCGACCGGACGCGTGTTGAACGAGGCACGTTCGAGGCCGTCCGCCGAGAGTCCGCCAAGCAAGTGTTCCGGTAGGATGCCCAGCGTCGCCGTACGTGCCAGGAACGGCGCGGAGGGCGCGCTCAATCGCAGCACCACCGTGCGATCGTCTGGCGTCTCGACCTCCACCTCGATCCACGCCTGTGCCAGCATAGGGTCGCCCTTGAACCCCGGCTCCGTGACCTTTTCAATCGTGAATGCGACGTCCCGCGAAGTGACCGGCTGTCCATCGTGCCACTTCGCATCACGGTCGAGCTGGAAAGTGTACGTCCTTCCAGCGTCCCCGACTTCGGGCAGTTCCGCGAGGTCGCGTTGCACCTGCCCATCGGCGCTGAGCTTCACCAGCCCAGAGAACACGAGCTGCACCAGATCCTGGTCGACCGCGTTCTGTGACGCGAAGATCGGGTTCACGCGTTGCGGGCTGCCAGCAACGCCTTCGATGTACTCCGACCGCGTGATCAGTCCGCCCCCCGATCCGTCGGTGCGCAGAGCGACTGCTGCCGCCGCCGCCACCACAGCCACCAAAAGCGCCACGCCGATCACAAGCGGCCTGCGATCGATACCGCGTGCCTCCACGCGCCGCGCCCCTAACCCTGTGCCGAGACGCTCAGGAAGGATACGAAAATGAAGACGACCACAAGGATGATCGTGGCCTGGAACAGCGTCCGCTCCAGCCCCCGCTTCGTCCGGTATACCGAGCCGCCGGACATGCCGCCGAGGGCCGCTCCAAACCCGGATCCCTTCACTTGTAGCAGCACGCAAATGACCAACAGCACCGAGACCACTATCTGGAGGACGTTCAGGGCCATTACCGCGCCAGTGACTCGTGTCTCTTTTCGACTGGCGCTTCTGGCGCCTGCGGCGCGTCCGTCACCAACGCGCTCCGGCCATCGTACATGTGCAGGATCGTAGCGGCGAGCTTGTCCGGGTCGTGGCGGTAACGGTTCTGTTCAGCGACAACGTCCGCTTCCACCAGCCGGATCCCCGCGATCTCCGCCGCCCCGTTCAATGGCACGGGACTCGATTGCCACGACTCTGGCAGCATCGGCGCGATGTTGTCGTTCGCGATAACGGCGTTCACGAGGCCTCCCTGCGTGTGCGCTTCCAACGCGCGCACATGGTCCGTCACGTTGAAGCCGTCCGTCTCACCACGCTGCGTGGCCACGTTGCACACAAAGACGCGTGTCGCGGTCGTTGCCATAATCGCTTTCTGAATGTCCCTCACGAGCAGGTTGGGCAGCACGCTTGTATAGAGGCTCCCGGGACCGATCACGATGATGTCCGCGTCCATGATCGCCTGCACGGCGTCCGGGTGCGCCTCGGCGTCAACGGGGTTCAGGAACACCTCTTTGATCGCGCCGCCCTTCTCGGTGATCTTGCTCTCCCCGTGCACCATCTCGTCTTCGTACGTGCGAGCGCTCAGAGTCACGTCCTCAAGTGTCGACGGGAGGATCGTCCCGCGGGTGTTCAGGACGCGGCTCGTCTCGTGGATCGCTGTCTCGAAGTTCCCCGTGATTTCGCTCATCGCCACAATGAACAGGTTCCCGAACGAATGTCCCTCCAGGCCCGTCCCCTCCTGGAAGCGGTATTGGAACAGGCGCGACATAAGCGGTTCAGCTTCCGCCAGGGCCGCGATGCACTGCCTCAGGTCGCCCGGTGCAATCACGCCGAATTCGGCCCGCAGCCGCCCCGTGCTCCCCCCGTCGTCCGCCACCGTGACGATCGCCGTCAGATTGGCCGTGTATCGCTTCAGGCCGCGGAGGAGCATCGACAGCCCCGTGCCGCCTCCGATCGCAACAATCTTCGGTCCACGAGAAAGGATGCGGCGGTTGTAGATGGTCTCCGCCATCCCCGTCTCGCGGTCCGGGCGGATGAACGCCCAGAGCAAGGACTCGTTCAGCTTCCAGACCGCCACGCCGATCGTGCCGAGCGAGAGGCCCATGAAAAACAGTCCCCGCAGCCAGCGGGGGATGAACTGGAGCGTGATGTAGTAGAAGATGCCCGGCAGCGTGTAGGTGAGGTACGCCTCGCGCATGATGTAGGCGATACCCAACCCCATCAGCGCCACACCAAACAGCAGGAGCACAAGCCAGCGCTTGATGTGCATCCCCGGATACAGCCACTTCAAGACGTTGTGTTCCCGCAGTCCCCTCATCCGCATACGCGCGGAGTATAGCATCAATGCACCATACCGCTAGGGTGGATAAACATTTTCGTCCCGTTCATCCTCGCCCCTCCGCACCCGCGCCAAGCAGCACTCTCCCGTATGCCTCCGCTCCCGTGTCGAACCCGATGCTCGCGTGCTGAGTCGCGACATTCACATTCCGGAAGGCCGTCTGCACCGCGCCGCCGTCGTATACGGCGTGAGCGCCGCTCGCCTCGAACAGCCGGTTCACGGCCCGCCGACAGAGGTCCGCACCGTACGCAGCCTGCCAACAATATTTAAGCCGATGCACACTGTCGGTCCGTTCACCAGTCTCAACTATCCGGTCGAACTCGTCGTGCATCTCAACGACCAGCAGTTCCGCCGCGTGGATCTCGATCGCGGCCTCGGCTGCCCGGATCTGGGTCGGCACATGCTCGGCCTTGCGTGCACCCGTGAGGATATTGCGCCGCCCACGCGTGTGCCCTACGAAGGCTTCGAGCGCGTGCTTGGCCGAGCCCAGTACGGCTGCGGTGCCCGAGAGCGAGAGCATCTCCTGCGGGGAGATACGATAGAGGTTAGTCGCGTGCTGGGCTGCGTGAGGGCTGCGGCCCTGGAACAGCGCCAGCGTGTTCACGGTCCGGTGTTCGGGCACGAACACATCGGTCGCGACGAGGTCCTTGCTGCCCGATCCCTGCAGCCCGAAGACATGCCATGTGTCGTCCACTTCGATCTCCGCGACCGGCATGACAACGTGCACGAGTGGAGCGCCGTTCGCATCCGCGCAACCGAGCATTACCCAGTCCGCGTTATCGACCCCGCTCCCAAATTGCCATCGCCCGTTGATGCGGTAGCCACCCTTGCTGGGGGTCGCGACCCCCTGCCACGAAAGCGTCCCCGCGACGAGACCGCCGCCGTTGCCGAACACTTCGTCCTGCGCTTCGGCGGGGAAGCTCCCCAGCACGTGGTGGTGCGCGTCCATCACCATCAGCACCCAGCCGCTCGATGGGCACGCCTCCGATATTACGGTGACCGCGTTGTGAAACGTCCGGATCGGGAGCTCATAGCCCCCAACCCGAGCCGGCGCAGGGATGCGAAAGAGGCCCGCTTCAACCATCATCGTCATGCTCGACGGGATCACGCGTCGCGCCTCATCGCAGGCTGCGGCGTCCGCCGCCAACGACGGGCCGATGGCGGCCACGCGCGCCATGATCACCCCGTGGCCAACGGCCAGCGGGGTATCGCTCAGGACCTGTGTCTCAGCCATGCGTTTGAGTCTCCGCCCCCATCATTGCAACTCCTTCGCCAATAGCTCCCGCGCGACCTTCGGATTCGCCCGCCCGCGTGTCTCCTTCATCATCTGGCCGACCAGCGCCTGCAGAGCTGCTTCCTTGCCAGCCCGGTAATCGGCCACCGCCTTCTCGTTCGCCGCGATGACCTTTCGCGCGACCTCGACGAGTTCGTCCTCGCCGCCCATCTGCGCCAGCCCGCCTTCCTCGACAATTGCCGTCGCGCTGCGTCCCGTGCTCGCCATTTCTTCGAAGACCTCTTTCGCAACCGCGGCTGTAACCTTCCCACGTTCCGCGAGGCCGATAAGTTCCCTTAGTTCCCCAGGCGTGACTCGCAGCTCGTCGAGTTCCTTCCCCGAGGCGTTCTGCCAACGCGCCACTTCCCCCAGCATCCAATTCGTCGCGAGCTTCGCCGCCCGCGCGGCATCGAACTCCGGTTGGAGGGCCTGCAGAGTGGCTTCAAAGTAATCCGCGCGCTCGCGCGACTCCGTCAACGTCACTGCCTCGTGCTCCGAGAGCCCGAGTGCGACGAACCGCGCCTTCCGCACTTCCGGCAGCTCCGGCAGGCGTTCGCGTTGTCGCGTCACGAATTCGTCGCTCAAGCGCAACGGCGGAAGATCGGGCTCTGGGAAGTAGCGGTAATCGTTCGCCTCCTCCTTGCTGCGCTGACTCACCGTGATCTGCTTCTCGTCCACCCAGCCCCGCGTCTCCTGGATGATCCGCTCGCCCGCATTGAGAGCGGCAGCCTGCCGCACCTCCTCGAATGCGATCGCGTCATGCACTGCCCGGAAGCTGTTCATGTTCTTCACTTCCACTTTCGTCCCAAACGCGTCCGCGCCCATCGGCCGGAGGCTGACGTTGGCGTCGCAACGGAAGTTGCCTTCCTCCATATTCGCCTCGCTCACGCCGATGTAGCGCAAGATCTGGCGCACCCGGAGCAGGTACTCGCGCGCTTCCTCCGGCGTACGCATGTCCGGTTCGCTCACGATTTCCATCAGCGGCGTGCCCGAGCGGTTCACGTCGATCAGGCTGTACCCCTCACCCGTCGCCGCGTCCGTGCGGTGCAGCAGCCTCGCGGTGTCCTCTTCCATGTGTACCCGCGTGATCCCGAGCCGCCGCCGCCCCGTACTCACCTCGATGTCCAGCCAGCCGCCGACGCTGAGCGGCAGGTCGTACTGCGAGATCTGGTAGCCCTTCATCAGGTCCGGGTAGGGGTAGTTTTTGCGGTCGAACTTGCTGAACGGGG
>JBKKBS010000346.1:0-12511 GCA_046713815.1 Tepidiformaceae bacterium | reverse complement strand
GCGGCTATGGCATCGGCGCCCGCATGCTCTGGGACCGCGTGCCTAAGGGCGCCGACCCGCTCGGCCCTGACAACATGCTCGGCATGTTCCCCGGCCTGCTCACGGGCACACCCTTGTTCGGCCAGCGCTGGCAGGTGGTCTGCAAGAGCCCTCTCACCGGCGGCTGGGGCGATGCCAACTGCGGCGGCGATTTCGGCGGCGTCCTCAAGCTCGCGGGCTGGGACGGCATCATGTTCTTCGGCAAGGCAACCACGCCGAAGTACCTCCTTATTGAGGGCGACAAGGTTCAACTGCTGGACGCCAGCGACCAGTGGGGCACCGGCGCCATTGAGAACGAGACCTTCCTCAAGGCCAGGCACGGCAAGCGCGCCAGCGTGGCCAACATTGGCCAGGCCGGCGAAACCCTCTCGCTGATCAGCGGCGTCTGCAATGACCACGGCCGCCTC
Organism: Tepidiformaceae bacterium; assembly: GCA_046713815.1. GTDB lineage: Bacteria > Chloroflexota > Dehalococcoidia > Tepidiformales > Tepidiformaceae > JBBDMZ01. The sequence continues at coordinate 12,065 of JBKKBS010000346.1, read as the reverse complement.
GCAGCCCGCTCCGGCGTCGGCGCGGTCATGGGCTCGAAAAACCTTAAGGCCGTCGTCGCCGTCGCCGAGCGCAAGATCATCAGCCAGACCCCCGAGACGATCAAGATTCTCCGCGAAAACCTGGACGACTTCGTGAAGCCGCTGAAGGACTTCTTCCACACCTTTGGTACCACCGGCATCACTGCGATGAGCGCGCTCAACGGCGACTCCCCCGTCAAGAACTGGGGCGGCGTGGGTCAGATCGACTTCCCCAACGCCGCCGAGATCGATGGCGGCAGCACCATCAACCCCAAGATGGAAAAGTCCTACGGATGCTGGCACTGCCCCATGGCCTGTGGTGCGGAGTCGGTCGAGTCCACCAACGAGAAGTACCCCTACCCGCACCATACGCACCGCCCGGAGTACGAGGCCATGGGCGCATTCGGCACCATGAACCTCATGGCCGACCCCGATGCCCTCATCTACCTCAACCATCTGTGCAACGAATACGGATTCGATGTCATCAGCGCCGGCGCGACGACTTCGTTCGCGGTCGAGTGCTACGTCAACGGCGTGATCACGAAGGAAGACACGGACGGCCTCGAACTCAAGTGGAGCGATGCTGATTGCATCGTCGAGCTGATCAAGATGATGGGCGAGCGCCGGGGCATTGGCGCGGTCCTCGCTGATGGCGTGAAGGTCGCCGCCGAGAAGATCGGCAACGGCGCGGAGAAGTATGCGATGCACATTGGCGGCCAGGAGCTGCCGATGCACGACCCCAAGCTGCAGCCCGAATACCACACCACCTACAAGCTCGACCCGACTCCGGGCCGGCACACCCAGTACGAAGGCAACAAGCGCATCGGCCGCATCCCGCCCGCACCCAAGGACTTCAAGGACTACGCCAACCGCGGCGAGCACCACAAGGGCGCGAGCGAATATATGCACGTCGTCAACTCGGGCGGCATGTGCCAGTTCATCATGATGGCCGCGAACACCTCGAACATGCCCGACTGGTTCAACGCCGTTACCGGCTGGGACATGAGCATGGATGAGATGCTGGACGTTGGTGAGCGCATCTCGAACTTGCGCATGGCCTACGAGGTACGCGAAGGCGGCAACCCCCGCCAGCGGGGCGTCCCCACCCGTGTCACGGGCGAGACCACCGAGGGCACAAGCGCTGGCCCCCTTGCGGGTGTCAAGCTCGACACGGAGATGCTCGAGACCGACTTCCTCAAGGCCTGCGACTGGGACACGGAGACATGTACGCCCTCGAAGGCGAAGCTCGAAGCGATCGGCCTCCCGGAGGTCGCCGCCGTCCTCCACGCATAGCTGTGGATCCCGCCTGGCTCCGAAAAGAGGCGACCCCGGCGGTCGCTCAAGCGCCGCTCGACCGATAATCGATGCGGACGTTTTGCAGAGGCTGGCTTTAGTCGGCCTCTTGTCCGGCTGACCCTGCATAGGGCAAGACGAACCAGATCGCGGCGCCGCCGCCATCGCGGGCTTCCGCCCACATGCGCCCGCCCTGTACCTCCGCGAGGCGGCGGCAGACGGCCAGCCCCAGCCCGGCCCCTGGCATCGTCCGCGACGTAGCGACCGAGCGGAAGAAGGGGGTGAAGACGGTCTCGATTTCCTCTTCCACTATCCCCGGCCCGCGATCCAGGACGCCGATCCGCAGGCCATCCTCGCATACCACCGCCCGCACCTCGATCGGCGCAATCACCGGCGCGTACTTCTCTGCGTTCGATAGCAGGTTGTGGACGATCTGCTCAAGGTACGTGGGCTGCGCAAGAATGGGCTGAAGGCTGGGTGGGATCTCCACCTCGATGCGCCGCCTCGCATCCCGCCTGGGGTACTCGCCTACGATGCGCGGAAGGACGCGCTGCATGAGTACAGGCTCGGTTTCGACCTCCGTCTGCGCTTCTATATGCGACAGCACAAGCATGTTTTCGATCACGCGTTGCAGGCGATCCGCCCCCGCGGCGATGTCGTCGAGGGCTGTCAGCCGGTCATCCCTGGAGATCGTCTCGTCGTGCCGTCGTAGCGCCTGGGCGTTGCCGAGGATGTGCGTCAGCGGTGTCCGCAGCTCGTGCGAAACCAGCCCCAGGAGTTCGTCCTTCGCCTGGTTCGCGCGTTGCAGCTCTTCCTCTACGCGCTTTCGTTCGGTGATGTCGATGCCCGCGCCGATGGCCCGGATGCGCTCGCCGTTTTCGTCGACGAATACCTGTCCTCGCCCCGCGATCCAACGAATCGACCCGTCCGCCAGGATCACGCGGTGCTCCATGTCGTTGAAACCTTCGTCCATCAACCGCCGGGCTGATTCGGTCACGCGTTCGCGGTCGTCCGGGTGGACGAGTTCGACGAACGCCTCGAACGTCCCCGGGAAACTTCCCCGCGGAATGCCGAACGTGTCCTCCATCTCTTCCGACCACGCAATCACGTTCGACCGCATATTCCATTCCCAGGTGCCCATCCGCGCCGCGTGTTGCGCCAGCCGCAGGCGCTCTTCGCTCGCGGCCAAGCGTCCTTCGCTCTTCTTGCGGCCCGAGATCTCCGCCCCGACACCGGCCACGCCCATCAATCCCCCGCTTGGGCGGAATACGGGAAAGTAGCTCGACACCCACGTCGTGCTGACGCCCGTCCGCGGATGGGTTTGCGTATGCTCGACTTCCATCGTCGGCTTCCCGGTCTCCAACACGCGTGCATAGTAGTCGCCGACCCGCGCCCAGTGCTCGGGCATCACGTCCTGGGGATGGCGGCCGATGTGATCGGCGATGGGGATGCTCTTGCGCGACGCTACGTGATTGATGTGGACGATTCGCTGCTCCTGGTCGAGGAACACCATCGCCAGGGGAGAGGCAGAAAACATCGTGTCGAGCACGAGGAGACTGTGCTCCGCCTGCGCGGCGAGGACCCGTGCGCGTGCATAAAGCCTCGCCTGCTCGATGGCATGGGCTGCTCTTCGGCCAACTTCCGCCGCCGTCTGCTTAAACAGTTCGAGCTGCCATCCTTCGATCAGCCGCTCCGACGCGAAACCGATCGTCCCCAGGCATCCGGACGTGGCCCCCGTCAGTGGCGCGATGACATAAGTCCGCGGCCTGAGTTCACGGAAGATCGCCCGGTGGCGTTCGTCGACGGCCAGCATGGCCTCAACGTCCCCCGTCACAACGCCGGTCTCTCCCGTTGTGACGACGTGGTGGATGGGATGCCCTTCCGTGAACTGGCGTGCATCCGGCACGTTCTCGTCCATCCGCGCCTGCATGGCCGGGTCCCGGTGCGCCCAGGCGATGCGCTTCAACGCTCCGGATTCCTCGCGGATGTCCACAACGCTGTAATCACCGAGAAGGGGCACCGCCAGACGGGCGATGCGCCCAAGAGTCTCCGCATAATCGAGCGATGTTCCCAGTTCCGCGCTGACGTCCGCCAGGAACCGCAGCGCCCGCTCCGCCTCTTTGCGCGCGGAAATGTCCACGGCCGAGACCAGCGAGCACGCGACGCCATGGTACTCGATTTGGCGGGCATGAATTTGGAGCCAGACGCGCTGCCCATCCTTTGCCACGATCGAGATTTCATACTCGGGGGGCACCAGCTCCCCGGAGATCCGCGCCCGCCCGCGCGCCACCATCATTTCCCGGTCGTCGGGATGAACCAGGGACTCGAAGAAGTTCGGCGAAAGCAGCTCCTCTCGCGAAAATCCCGTGATGCGGCACAAGGCCTCGTTCGCGAGGCGGATGGTCTCGCCGTCGTAAATCCAAATCCCGCAACCCACGGCGTCTACCAGCGAGTCATGCGTCGACGGGAGCGGTTGCGCAGCGGTTGCGTCAAGGCCCATGCGATTCTCTAGGGTACGCGTTTCGCCTTACATCCGCATAACGCCGCGCGCGCGAGTTATCCCGGCGGGAGTATCCGGAAAATCGGGTGCCGGGGAGCGATGCGTTCGAGATCGGCATCGCTCGCCTCGCCCTGGACGTTGAAGAATTTCCCAGTCTCCGCCTTCCAGTGTTTCAGATATTCGCGCAGAACGGGCGGCTTCTCAGCATCCGGCAGTTCCACTGCGCGGAACTCCGTGAGCGTTCGACCGAGCCGAAGCTTCCCGCCTTCAGCGGCGCGGAGGTTGCGAGTCCAATGCGTATTTCCACGGGGCGCCACCAGGTAGCGTTCGCCGTCCACGGTGAGCGGGTTTACCGGCGTCGATCGCCAGTCGCCGCTCTTGCGGCCCCGTACGAGGAGGATGTTGGCGCCGCGCGGGCTCATGCCGAGGCGCACGATTCCGGAGAGGAGTGGGTTGAGGATGCGGGCTGTTGCAAAGCCGGGCTTCAGGTAGGTTGCGGTCACTGGGACGCTCCCGTGTTGGATTATCGAACACTGTAAGATTTACACCACTCCCGGTCAAGACTTATAGTGTTAGATATGCCGCACCCGACGCGAATCCACCACGAGGACATCATCGCCGCAGCGAGCGCCTTACTCGACGAGGGCGGACTCGACGCCCTCTCCATGCGCGAACTCGCCCGCCGCCTCGATGTCCGGGCGCCGTCACTCTACTTCCACGTCGAGAGCCGTGACGACCTCCTCCGCGAACTGATCTCCGCCGGCCTCGAGAAGCTTGGCTCGCGCCTGCGTGATGCGGGCCTGGGCGAACCGCCGCGTGAGCGTGTGCATCGCATGGCCCGCGCCTACGTTGGTTTCGCGGACGAGTCCCCGCACCGCTTCTCGTTGATTTTCGGGCCCTGCCCGGACGAGCGGCGCGCTCCGGCCGATCTCGGCGCGGCTGCCTCCCAGCCTGTGCTCGACCTTGCCAGCGAACTCGTTGGCGCGGGGGACGCGCTCTTTTTCTCGGAAGCGCTCTGGTCACTCGTCCACGGCTACGCCATGCTCCGCCTGGCAGAGCAGTTCCGCATCAACCCCGAACACGACGCTGGCTTTACCTTCGCCCTCGACCTGCTTGTCGACGCGGCGGAGCGCCGCTCCGCGGCTGTATAGTGGCGCCCATGCCCCGCTTCCGCACGGCCGACGGCACATCCCTCGCATATCAGGTCGACGGTAGCGGCGAGCCTCTGTTCCTCGTCTCTGGCCAGGGCAGCGACCGCGACACCTGGCACGGCGTCAAGGAGGATTTCGTTTCCCGCCACACGGTCATCACCTGGGATCACCGCGGCACGGGCGAGAGCGACAAGCCGGAGACGCCTCCCTACTCCACGCGTGGTTTCGCGGCCGACGCGGTCGCCTTACTGGATCACCTCGGGATGGCACGCGCCCACGCCTACGGCATCTCCATGGGCGGCCGCATCTGCCAGTGGCTCGGCATCGACCACGGCGATCGTTTCGGCGCGCTCGTCCTCGGTTGCACGACGCCCGGGAATGCCCATGGCGTGCGACGCCCTTCGGAAGTGGATGAGAAGATGGCGAACCGCCCCACTTCGCCCGAGGCAGCGGCCGCCTTCCTGGTCGAGCAAATGGTCACGCCCGCATACGCGGTTGCGCACCCGGAATACCTCCAGTACCTGGTGGAGCGAGCACGAAACCCCATCCCCCGCCACGCCCAGCGGCTCCATTACCAGGCGAGCGAGGGCCACGACACCTGGGATCTTCTCCCCGCCATCAGTAACCCGGTGCTCGTCATCCACGGGAGCGACGACCGGATCAACCCCACTGCGAATGCTCCGCTGCTCGCGGAGCGCATCCCCGGCGCCGAGTTCCACATCGTCGAACACGGCCGCCACGGCTACTTCATCGAGTTCCGCGAAGAAGCATCCCCGGTTGTTCTCGACTTTCTCGCCCGTCATCCGCTATAGCTGTCGGCTGTCGGCCCTTCGAAGCCCCGCAAGCACCAGAAGTCCTCAAGCCCTTCACGCATACCAGGCGCCTCAAGCGCCCTGGCCCAATCTTCCAACCTCCCCCTCAGGGCAACTGTCGACCTTCATCCAGTACCGACTCCATGATGTCTTCTGCCTGGCCAAACCCGTGCCGCGCATAGAGCGTCCGGCTTTTGCCGGTTGGCCACAGGATCACGGAATCCACGCCCTGCTCACGGCAGAAGGCGAGCGCCGCCTCCATCAGCGCCGCGCCCGCTCCGTCTCCCCGCGCCTCGGGCCGAACGTAGACGTTCGTGATGTATGCGTGTTGTTCGAGTTCCGGAGCGGGGTTGGGCACCTTCTCGATCAGGTTGAGCCAGAGATGGCCTGTGATTGGCCCCGCGTCTTCGGTCACCCAGCAATGCCAGGCCCCGTTGCCTTGTAGCCGCGCCGCCATCCATGGTGCACAGCGCCGAACGAAGTCGTATTCAGCCTCGACGGCGGTGTTCCTATCGGCCCGGAACGCAAAGCGCATGCGCGCCAATTCTTCGGAGTCTTGCGTGGTCGCCCTGCGCACGATCATCGTGGGAGTATCGCTTGCCGGCGCAAGCGGGGGCCAGACATCGGCTCGGAATCTGCGCTACGATTCCGCAGTGACCAGCGTCCTGCCCGCGCCCGCGCAACCCCTCGTTTCCGGCTATGGGCTGGAACTGCGCGCGTGGGACGACGACCTTCTCCCGTGCATGGCGCGCTGGGGACACCGCGGCTTTCCGTATCACGCCTTCGACCTCGGCTACCTGGACGACCCCGGGCGCCGCGTGGCCGCGCTCAACCGCTACCGGGACCTGGCCCAACACCGCCACTACGTTGCCTGCGAGAACGGGTTACCTGTGGGACGCGTGTCGGTCAACCTGAAGGACGCCACGGGCCTCTACTTCTGGTCAGTCCATGTCCCGCCCGAGCACGCGGGCCGAGGCGTCTGCCGGCGGATGCTCGCGGCTCTTATGGATTCGCTCGAACCCGAGTTCCCGGCTCGTAAGTTTGCCCTCACGACCAACACCTTCGCCACTACCGCGCACCGCGTCTACGAGGCGCTTGGCTTCACCGTGGCCGAGACGCGCTGGCATTACGACAGCGAGATTGCCGAACAGCTCTGGCGCGTACCCCACGAACAACGCGCCCCCATCGCCACCCACATTCGCTTCCAGACCGGCCGCTGGGAGGTCCGGGTCTACGTCATGACGCGGCCGCCCGGCGCCCCCATGCGCCTGTAACGCCCGCCTCCACTCGGTATACTGCGCTCTCGGAGGATACCGCATGGCTGCTGTTCGCTATATCGTCGAAGACGTCGACAAGTCCGTCGCGTTTTTCACGGAGACGCTCGGCTTCAAGATCGAGGAGCACATGGGCGCGCCGTTCGCCCTCGTTTCCCATGGCGACCTCCGCGTCTGGTTGAGCGGTCCCGGCAGCTCCGCCCAACGCCCCATGCCGGACGGCCGTCAGCCCGTCCCAGGCGGCTGGAATCGCCTCGTCATCGAAGTCAAAGACCTCGCCGCCATCGTCGAACGCCTGCGTGCCTCCGGCGCCAGCTTCCGCAACGAGCCCCTCAAAGGACCCGGAGGCACGCAGGTCGTGATCGACGACCCCTCTGGCAACCCAATCGAAATCTTCCAGCCCGCCTGACGGGGATGACCTTCTCCCTCTCCCACAGGGAGAGGGCCGGGGTGAAGGCGGGATGTCATCGCAACGCCCGCATCCCCCGTACCTTGCGCAGCTCGTTCACCTTGGCCCCCACATCCGGGCTATCGAGCAACAACCGCGACAGGGCCCCCGCGGTCAGACCCAGGGCCGTCGCGGTGTCGGCCACGGAACACTCCAGCGCCACGAACATGTCCAGCAGCAGCGCAATGCCGGGCCAGTAGGGTTCGTTGTTCGGCCCGACGCGACCCGTTCTTGCCGTCGGCAGGATGATTGCCAATTCCGGCGGAGCCTCGAATGGCTCAACATCCAGCGGCTCGCGCACCTCCAGCGCGATCGTTTGCCGCAGCCGCTCCAGGGCCTTCGCCTTATTCTCGTGCTGCGACCGCCGCTCGTACGCCTGGGCCACCAGGCCCGTTGGCCTGTGCCGCAACCGGACCGCGCTCTCCGTCTTGTTCCGATGCTGCCCACCCGGGCCCGACGCCCGGATCGTGTCTACGGCACACTCCGCCAGCAGCGCCGCATCGTCCAAACCCAACGAACGTCTGCCCGGGGACAACATGCCTAACCTCCAGGGGCGTCGGTTCCCCCCCTCCACCGCAGTGGAGAGGGGGCCAGGGGGTGAGGGCCACGGGCGTCATTCTCGCTCCACGCTATGTCGTTCAGCGCCATCAGCCCGCCCGCCACGAGAGAGTGCCCGCCCAGGAGGACCGGCCTGGGCGCCTTCGCCGCCGCTTCCGTGAATCGCCGCAGGAAGCCGTCTTCGATCGCCTCGAAGTTCATCAGATCGCTTTGGAAGCGATCCTCGCGTGACGGCGTGACGCCCATGTGCGCTTCGAGCACGCGCGTGTCAAGCACGAACGCATCGCCCAGCTCTGACATGCGCGCGAAGAATCGTTCCACGCCCACCGCCTCCAGCAGAAAGCCGAGCGCCGAACGCGGCTGGTGGTTCGCTGTCGCCGCCGCCAGTCCCCGCTCCTCGCTGTACATGCGCACGCGGCAGGCCGTTTCCCGCTCCAGGTACTGCCACGTCATGCTCCCCACGCGCCCAGCCACCACCAGCTCTCCCGTGCGGTCGCACAGGATCGGCATGACGCGCCGGTATCGCTCCGCCAGCGCCCGAACGGGCCGCGCCACCGCCGCAAGCTCGCCGGGCAGGCGCTCTTGCAATGAGAGCACGGCGAGGTCGGCTGGCGTGTCGAGGTCGAACTGCGTCGCCGTCGTGCGCGGGAGGAGGACCGGCGCCAGCCCCGCGTCGTCCCGCAGCCGCCGGGGAAGCACGTTGTCCCGCGCGAACGGTGAGATGCGGTCGATCGCCGACCCCGGCGTCCATGCGGTCAGGTCCGCGGAGAAGAAGTTGTTGGTCACGAAGCGGCCGCCGCGGGAATCGAGCTGCTCGACGATCAGGCGGAGCTCGTCCTCGCCCAACAATGGCACCGAGCCCGAGCCCATGGTCGCCGGCTTGGTAAGCCCGTACCGCTCGACCAGCCCTCGCAGACGTGTCGCGTAATCGAACGGCTCCCCCTCTGTGTCCGCATCCACGAGTATTCCCGCAGTCGCGGATTCGAACGCCGCCGGGTCGTCTGTTGCCACGATCACGGCCTCGAACCCCGCCGCCAGGGCGGCCCGCGCGGTGATTTTGGCGGCCGCGATTCGCGCATGTGCCATGACGCGTTCGGCCTCGCCACCCCCGGTCCCGCCGTGGAAGATCACCAGCACGGGTCGCTCGTAGGTCATGGATGTAGCGTAAACCGCGCGTCGCTTGGATTCACCGGCTGCGGCGTATAGTCCGGGCCATCGCCCCACTGGAGCCAGGCAATGACCGCACCCCCGCAAGCCGCTGATCTCGACCGACGACGCGCCGCGATCGCCTCCGCCATCGATGGCGCCTCCGACGACCTCCGCGCCCTCTCGCTCGCCATCCACGCTCACCCGGAGCTGAACTTCGAGGAGCACCACGCACACGGGGTGCTCACGGACTACCTCGAAGGCGCCGGGTTCGCGGTTACGCCGGGGGCGTACGAAATGCCCACCGCCTTCGCTGCCACCGCGGGCTCCGGCTCGCCCACCATCGCCGTGTTCTGCGAGTACGACGCCCTCCCTGGCATCGGCCACGCATGCGGCCACAACCTCATCGCCATCTCCGGCGTCGCCACGGCCCTCGCGCTGAAAGCGGCGTTACGTCCCGGCGAGGGCACGGTGCTGGTCCTCGGCTCGCCCGCCGAGGAAGGCGGGGGCGGCAAGGTGTTGATGATCGAACGCGGCGCCCTGGACGGGGTGGCGGCGGCGCTGATGCTCCACCCCGCCCCGGGAAGCAGCGCCTGGGCGAACCTCATCGCCCGCGATGAAGTGCGCATCCGCTACCGCGGGCGCAACGCCCACGCGGGCGCGGCGCCCTGGCAGGGCGTGAACGCCCTCGACGCCCTCATCGCCGCCTACAACGCCATCTCCGCCATGCGCCAGCAGATGCGCCCCACCGATCGCGTGCATGGCGTCATCACGAAGGGCGGCGACAAACCGAACATCATCCCCGACCTCACCGAGGCCGAGTTCTACATCCGTTCCCGCAGCGGCGAGGAGCTGGCCGAACTGCGGGCGAAGGTCTTCGGCTGCTTCGAGGGCGCGGCCACCACCGCCGGTTGCACCCTCGAAATTGAGACCCCGAGCCCGACCTACCTCGACATCGCCACCAACGATGTGATGGCCGAGCGTTACTGCGAGAACATGCAGATGCTCGAGGTCATCCTCTCGCCCAAGGACGCGGGTGGCATCGCTGGCGCCAGCAGCGACATGGGCAACGTCAGCTACGCCGTCCCATCCATCCACCCCACGTTCGCTATCCCCTGCCCGCCTGGCGTCGGCAATCACACCGCGGGGTTCACCGCCGCCGCTGCAACGCCCGAGGCCCACAGCGCCACCCTCCGCGCCTCGAAGGGCCTCGCCTTCACGGCCCTCGACCTCTTCCTCGATCCTACTCTCCTCCGCGCCGCCCAGTCCGAATTCCAAACACTATCCACTGGCAACCCGTCATAGCCGGGACATGACCCGCGCGCCAATCAGTCGACTCCCCTCTCCACCGCAGTGGAGAGGGGTCGGGGTTAGGGCTGCCTTAAAAATGGCCCCACGAAAAGGATCGTCTCCCCCTCTCCACCGCAGTGGAGAGGGGGCCGGGGGGTGAGGGGACGCTATCAGCTCGACGGTCCCCGGCCTATGCTTCACCCATGAGCTACGAAGCTCTCCTCGCCGGTCGCACGCGATTCATGGAGGCGAGCATCATCCGGGAGATCCTCAAGGTCGCGTCCTCGCCGGGGATCATCTCGCTCGCGGGCGGCCTCCCCGCCGCCGAGAGTTTTCCGGTCGACCTGATCGAGGAACTCACGGGGTCCGTCCTCGCGAAGTATGGCAGCCGGGCGCTCCAGTACGACGCGAGCGAGGGCTTCATGCCTCTCCGCGAGGCGCTCGTCGGCCACCTCGCCCATCGTGGCGTCGAGACAACCGCTGACGGCGTGCTCGTGATGAGCGGCTCCCAGAGCCTGCTCGACGGCATCGGCAAGATCCTCATCTCCCCCGGTGACGTCGTCGCGGTCGAATCGCCGACGTATCTCGGCGCGCTCCAGGCCTTCAACCCCTACGAGCCCCGCTACGTCGAAATCTCGACCGATGAGGAGGGCATGATCCCCGGGTCGCTCGATGACATCCTCGATGAGCACTACGTGAAGCTCGTGTATCTCGTGCCCACCTTCCAGAACCCCACGGGACGCACGCTCTCCCTGGAAGGCCGCCGCGAAGTGGCCGCCATCATCAAGAAGCATGGCGCCCTCCTCCTCGAGGACGACCCCTACAGCGACCTTCGCTACAGCGGCTCGCCGGTGCCTCCGATCAAGTCGCTGGCGCCCGACAACGTCGTCTACTCGACCACCCTTTCCAAGACCTTCGCACCGGGCCTGCGCCTTGGCGTCTGCGTGGCCCCGCCGTTCATCCAGCGCTGGCTTGTGACCGCCCGCCAGGGGGTCGACCTCCACACGAACACCTTCGCCCAGGCCCTCGCCGCCGAGTACCTCGGCGCCGGCCACCTCGATCGCCAGTTGCCGAAGATCATCGCGCTTTACGCGCCCCGCCAACAGGCGATGCTCGAAGCGCTCGAACGCCACCTGCCCGAGGACTTCCACTGGAGCCGCCCCGAGGGCGGAATGTTCGTTTGGGTCGAGGGTCCGAAGGGCTTTGATGCCGAGAAGCTCCAGCGCCGCTGCCTCGAACGGGGCGTCGCCTTCGTCCCCGGCAAGTACTTCTTCGCCAACCCCGAGCACGGCGGCGAGACCCTGCGCATGAACTTCACCGCCGCCGACCCCGCCACGATCGAGCGCGCCGTCTCCCTCATCTGTGACGCCATCGCCGAAGAGCTCGCCATCGGTCAGTAGTACTCCGGCCGGTAGGCCGGACACGAGGCCCTAATCCCCCTCCACGATCGTCCGGAAGGCGTGGTTGGAAAGCGAACCCGGACGCGCCCGCACAATTCGCGAGACGGCCTCCTCGCCGCTCAGTCCCAGTTCCCGCAGCAGCAATCCCGTGACGAGCCCGCTGCGGTTCATGCCG
>JBKKBS010000345.1:0-6028 GCA_046713815.1 Tepidiformaceae bacterium | reverse complement strand
TGTTCGATCTGCGCCTTCACGGACGCGAGCGGTTCACCCCACATCATGAAGACGTCGCAGTGCTTCGCGCCGACGTCGAGTGCGGCTTCCGACATGCCGCCGAAGTAAACCGGGAACGGCCGCTGATGCGGCTTCACCTCGGAGTAGGCGCCGGCGAAGCGGTAGTGCTTGCCTTCGTAATCGAAGGGCTTCTCCGCCTCCCAGGTGCGACGGGCGACATCAAGGTATTCATCCGTGCGTTCGTAACGCTCGTCGTGGCCGAGGAAGTCCCCGTCGCGTTGCTGCTCCTGGTCGCTGCCGCCGGTGATGACGTGGACGGCGAGGCGACCTTCGAGGAATTGGTCGAGGGTGGCGATCTTGCGGGCCGCGAGAGTTGGCGCGATGAAGCCGGGCCGATGAGCGAGGAGGTAGCCGAGGCGCTCTGTGTGCGCGCCCGCGTACGAGGCGACGAGGAACCCGTCTGGGCCGGTGGAACCGTAGCCGACGAGCACCTTATCGAAGCCCGACTGCTCGTGCGCCTGGGCGAAGCGCTTCACGAACTCGCGGTCGACGTGGCCACCGATGAGATTGGACTGCGGGCCATCAAGCTCGGACGCGGAGCGTGTCCCAATCATCCCGATGAATTCGACTGACATCTGTGTCCTCCTACTCGATGCCCAGCGCTGTTTTGCCGGCGGCGGCGAGCACCATGTCGTCCTGTGGCATGTGGATGCGCGAGCAGAGCACGTCGCGGTGGTACCGCTCAAGCGGGTTGGTCTTCGAGAGCCCCGGGTTGCCAATGAGGGCCAAGCCCATGTCGACCGCCTTCACGGCGTTGTTGGTCGCGATCATTTTGACCAGCGAGGTCTGGGCTGCGACGTCGCCGCTGAAGCCGTCGCGGTCGAGTTGCTCGGCGAGGCCGTAGATCAGGCGGTCATTCGTGAAGAGGAGCGCCTCGACCTCACCCAGTGCCGCCTGGAAGCGTGGGAGCGTGGCGAGCGATGCGCCAAGATTCGCGGGCTGGCGCTCGTGCAGGTAGCCGGCCAGCCAATCGCGGGCGGCGGTCGCAATCCCGTGATATAGCGCGGCGAGGACGAGGTTGTTCCAGCCCCACTGGACCGGATCCGACGGGAGGTGGTCAGCTGGTTTGCGCACGTCGAGCGCGAAATGCGCGGGGATGCGGACGTCCTCGTAGATTGTGTCGTGGCTCCCGGTGGCACGCATGCCCATGTGGTCCCAGGTCTCGATGATGCGGATGCCAGGGGCGTCCGCGGGGACGGCGAAGTAGCCCACCATCGGGTCGACGCCGGCGGTGCGCGCCCAGACCAGGTAGTAACGGAGCATGGGGCAGCCTGTGGAATAGAGCTTGTGGCCACTGATGCTCCAGCCGCCGTCCACGGGTGTGGCGGTCGTCGCGGGCAGGCCGCCGCGCGAGGGTGTGCCTAGCTCGGGCTCGACGCGCATCACGTTGATGAGGGCGATGCCGTCGATCGACTCACGCGCCATCTGCTCGTAGGCGGCCTTCGACCAGCGCCCGGTTCGCCCGCCGACCGCGTGGTAGATGAGGTGCATGGCGTAGACGAGGGCCGTGGACGGTTCGCCGCGCGCGATGAGTTCGACCGCCTTGCACGCGACGACGAGCCCGGCGCCGTTTCCGCCGTACTCCGTAGGGACGCTCAGGTTGAGCAGGCGGGCGTCACGCAGCGCCTCGAAGTTCTCGAAGGGGAAGGAGGCGTCACGATCGTGCTCCGCGGCGCGCGCGCCGAAAGATTCCGAGAGCGATTGCAGCCGTTGAAGCGCGTCCGGAGCGGCAGGGGCGGAGGAGGGAGCGCTCATCACGCCTCCAGAAAGTTGAGTGAGCTACTCAAGATTCTACCTGAACGGGCCGGGGCATGGTCAAAGCTCGCGGGTTTGCGGGCGGCCAGGACGGAGCAACAGCAGGGCCGCGAGTCCAAAGACCAGGGCCCAGGCGCCCCAGAAGGTGCGCGGCCGCTCCCGCATGGTGTGATAAAGATCGATCGCCACCTCGGAAACTGTGAGCAGCAGGCCCTCGGCGAAAGAATATTCCACGTCCGAATCCTAACGCGGGGTAGTTCGCGCGTACGGAAAGATTTCGTTTAGAGCATGGGCGTGTTCGGGGGCAGACCGAGGAGGACGCGCCCGGTCATCTCCCATGTCGTCGGTTGGATCATGACGTGCTGCGTGAGCGCGTGGATGTCGCGGAATTGGCGCTGGAGCGGGCTCGTGTCGTAATTCGAAGTCGAGCCGCCGGCTGTGTACATGGCGTCCACGACGGAAGCGGCGGAATGTGCGGCGTTGGTGGAGGCGAGGCGCAGGAGCGCGCGGTCGTCGATGGTGGGGCGATCGCCGCGGGCTGCCCGCTGCCACATGCCGTCGATCGCCTCGAAGAGGAACGCCCGCGCGCCACGCAGGGCGCCCTCCGCCTTCGCTACCTGCTCCTGCACCCCCGGACGCTCCGCCAGGGTGCGAGACGCGCCGATCGGCTTCTTCGCGCCAGCCAGCGCGACGAGTTCGTCGATCGCCGCGCGGGCGACGCCGAGAGCCACGCCGGCGATACCGAGCGAGAGGAGCCCCCAGATGGGGAACGCATAGAGCGGGCGTTCACACCACGGCCGGTCGAGACCCATGATCGTGGAGTAGCCATCGCGCACGAAGATGTCGCGGACTTCGTAGTCGTTGCTGCCCGTGCCGCGGAGGCCGTTGACGTGCCAGGTGTCGAGGATCGTGGCGTCGCTGACGGGGAAGAGCGCAAGCCGGGTCTCCGGCGCGCCGCTCGCCAGCTTCGTCGGCTCGTCACCTTCCATGACGATGCAGCCGCCCACGAGCCAGGTCGCCACCTGCGAACCGCTGCCGAATGGCCAGCGACCCGTGAGTCGCAGCCCATCGCCCTCACGCCTCGCCCGCCCGAGGGGCGCGGCCACGCCACACAGCACGGCATCGGCCGGCCCCAGGACTTCGCGAGCGACATGGAGGGGATAGCTGCCGCCCATAACGCTCGTCGTCGCGGCAATCATCACCACCCAGCTTGCGGACGCATCCACGCGTCCAATCGTCTCCAATGCCCTCACGAGCGTCGCCGGGTCTGCCTCAGGGCCGCCAATCTCGCGCGGCGCAAGCAAGCGCATCAGTCCCAGGTCGATCGCCTGCCGCGCCAGTTCGGGTGGCATGCGCCGTTGGCGTTCGATTTCCTCCGCTCCTACATCCCTCACGGCGGCTGCAAACGCTTCTGCTGCCGCCCCCACATCGAACTCCACAGCCGTCACGCCAGCACTATAGCGTCCAGGCACTCTCCCGGCAGCCGATGGCGGACAGCCGATAGCTGACGGCCTCCGGCGATTGGCGGGGCCGAGGCCAGGCGGGGTACACTGGAGCAAGCCTTTACGAACTCAGGGGTGCCCCCTTGGTCTACAAGATCATCGAAACGTGCATCGGCTGTACGGCCTGCACGAAGCGTTGCCCGACGAACGCCATCACGGGCGAGCGCAACCTCTTGCATGTCATCGACCCCACGCTCTGCATCGACTGCGGCGCCTGCGGCCTTGTCTGCCCTCCGGAGTCCATCCTCGACACGTTCGGCGAGGTCTGCCGGTCGTTGAAGAAGAACGAATGGCCGAAGGCGGTGGTGATCGAGGAGAAGTGCATCGGCTCCGGTTGCGAGCTGTGCATCAATATCTGCCCCTTCGACGCCCTCAGCCTCCAGCACAGCGACCGCATCGACGACTTCTTCGGGGTCTCCGTCGTCGACGAGAAGAAGTGCACCGGCTGCCGCCTCTGCGAGGACGTCTGTGGCTGGGACGCCGTCCACATCTTCCCGCTCAAGCACGAGATCCTGAAGGACTGGGATCAGCTCACCGAGCAAGAGCGTGAACTCGTCAAACAGGCGCGCTCCCCGATGACGGCGTAAAACCCCTCAGCCCAGAGGGGAGGCAATCGGTCGTTGGCTATTGCAAGGCGACAGATGGAAGCGCCGTGTCGCGCCATGTGTTGCAAGTTCGCATCGGACGCAAACCGCCCGCTTTCGCCTTCGCGGTACATGCCGCCAACGCAGGACGTTCGTTCGATATCTTCGATGGCGGAGGCACTCACATGAACGAAGAACAGGTCAACGAACTACTCTACCAGGCGCTGGAAACCGAAATCGGTGGGCAACAGGTCTACAAGGCCGCGATAGCCTGCGCCGCGAATCCCGACCTCAAGGAGGAATGGGAGAAGTACCTCGAAGAGACAGAGACGCACGAACAGATTCTTCGGGACACTTTCGCAAAGATCGGGCTCGACCCGAAGTCAGACACAGCCGGGCGAGCGGTCGTCCGATTGAAGGGCCAGGGACTCCTCAGCGCTATGGAACTCGCACGGAGTTCTGGCAACGCGGTCGCGGCCCAACTCGTCGCCGCTGAGTGTGTCGTCGAGGCCGAGACAAAGGACCACCAGAACTGGGAACTCATCGGGCGCGTGGCGGAGAAGTCGACCGGAGAGCGCAAAAGGGCGCTGCTTGCGGCGTATGAGCAGGTGGAGGAGCAGGAAGACGAGCACCTGTATCACACCATGGGCTGGGCGCGGGAGCTCTGGATCGAATCCCTTGGTATGCCCGCCGTCCTTCCTCCTCCAGAAGAGAAGAAGAAGGTGACCAGTGCGATCGGCGCTGCCCGTGCGGAACAGAGCCGCGACGAGATGGTCAAGAAGCCAGCGAAGACTTCGCCCAAGGCCGCGACGAAGACTCCAACGAAGCCCACAGCGAAGGCTCCCTCGCGGACGGCGGCGGCAAACGCTCCTGCCCGCGCTCGCTAACCCTCACTCCGGCCCCTCTCCGTTGCGGCGGAGAGGGGGAGATGATCCCTTCGTGTGGGGCCACTTTGAAGGAGAGTCGTGTCGGGCGGACGGTTATGCGCGGCGGCGGGCGATTTTCCAGCCAGTGATGCTGGTGGCGGTGACGATGAGGAGGATGCCGGCGATCGCGGCGCCGTTGAGCGTGCCATCGTCGGCAAGGCCGTCGCCGGTACTCGGAGGACGAGGGGCAACCGGGGCGGGCGTCGTTTCGGCGGGAGCGCCCGGGGCAGTCGTCGCGGGGATTTGCGCGCGCACGGAGCCGGCGGGGAAGGCCACGGAGTGGGCGTTGACATAGAGGTTGCCAGCCTTGAGGGCGTCGGCGAAGCCGGCCCAGTTGCCGGCCAGCGGGCCGACGAGAGTGGTCACCGTGAGGGTGCCGGTGGGATGGATCGCGTTCGAGCCATCGGCCGGCACGTAGAGGAACGCCACGACCGGGCCGTTGGCGCCCTTCGCGCTTTCGGATCCGTGGGAGGCCTAATTGACCAGGTGGGCCACGCCGCTCGCGATCCAAAGAAGCACGAGACACCCGGCACAGACCAAAGGGGTCCAGGCCCAAGGGCGCTGTCCGAGCAACAGCGCCAGACCCGCCACGGCAGCGACGGAGCCAACGAAAAGCAGAATGGCTCCCACCACGGAGAACGCTGCCAGCCATCCCGCCAGGCTGAGAACGAGGCCCGTGCCTAAAATTGCCCAGCCCGCCGCCGACCAGCCTGGCCGACGATTCGGCCAGGCGAACTCATTGCGAGACAACCGATCTAGAAATCCCACCAGCATTCACCCCACCAGTGCAGATTTGGATAAAACAGCGCCCTGAATCCGGGCTCTAGCACTCAGTCAACTCCCCAATTCGTTGATCTTCGCCGCCAGTTTCACGTCGCGTTCCGTCACGCCGCCGGCATCGTGGGAGTTGAGGCGGAGGTCGACGGTGTTGTAAACGATGCGCAGGTCGGGGTGGTGGTCCATCACTTCGGCGGCCATCGCGACGCGCGTAACGAAGCCCATCGCCTCGATGTGGTCCTTGAACTTGAACGTCTTGGTGATCGCTTCGTCGCCGTCGGCCTTCCAACCGGTCAGGTCGGCCAGTTCCTTCTTGATGCGTGCGGGATCGAACTTCGCGGGCATGTGCGGCCTCCGTAAATGGTGCTTTCGCGTGCGTAGCCGCTCCCAGACATAGTATGGGTGTCGCGATGGCTTGGGAACG
>JBKKBS010000344.1:0-4536 GCA_046713815.1 Tepidiformaceae bacterium | reverse complement strand
GCGTAGGCATTCGCGCGGAAAGACTGCTATGGCAATGGAACATCGGGTCCAAAGCATGGGTGTGCGCCCTTACTGGAGAGTCCCCCAGGTATGTGCCCTTCGCGGGAGCCACGCTGGGACCATTCGGGCGTATATTTTCGACCGTTGGGCCGTCTGATGTGTGAAGTGCTTCCTGTACACTCTCCTGTAGCCGACCAGAAAGAGGTGCCCGTGTTCGCATCAGGACCAATAGTCGTACCGATGGACGGCTCGGAACTAGCGGAGTCCGCCCTTCCCGTCGCGGTTGCGTTCGCTCATCTTTACGATGCGTCAATTCGATTTGTCCAGGTCTTGGATGATGACCTCCCGCTCCAGTCGTCTTCACAGCTTATCGACGCCGAAGTTGCCTTCGGTGGGTATGTCGACCGTCTGCTGAAGACACACGATTCGGCAGTCCTGTCTCGGGAGATACACGTTTATCATGGTCCTACTGCGCGGACGATCCTTGACTCCGCGAACGACGCCCGAATGATCGTGATGTCGAGCCGCGGACGAGGTGGGCTTCGAGGAGTGCTGGGCAGCGTTGCTGACCGTGTTGTCCGGGGCTCCGCCGTGCCCGTCCTGGTTGTCCCCACGGAAGGGAACGCTCCGCTCGCCGGGGGCACGATCGTGGTGGGATTGGACGGATCCGCTGCTGCCGAGGTCGGACTGGATGCGGCCAGGGCGATCGCTGCAAAGCTCGGCGCGCGGATTGTGCTCGTCCGTGCCTACAGTCTGCCCGCGATGGCTGGAACGGAGTTCGGAGCCTATCCCGTCGACCTGATCACGCCAATGCAGGAGGCCACCGAAGCGTATATGAGGGAAACCTCAAGGCCAGATGAAAAGGCCTATTGCCTGCTGAGTCCCGCCGTTGATGCGATCGACCGCATTGCGCGCCAGGAAAACGCTGTCCTGGTGGTCATGGCCTCACACGGAAAAGGATTCGCCCGACGGATCACGCTCGGCAGCCAGACCGATCGCGCGTTGCATACACTCCGCCGTCCCCTGCTCGTCATCCCCGTTGCGGAAGCCGACGTCAAGGCGAAGGCCTAAAAATGAGTGGCAAAGACGGCGCGACCGAGACGGCCCTTTCGAAACGTCTTCGCCTTCGTCCCGATCAGCTGCGCGCCACCTTCGCGCTCGACCCATCAGCCATCCCGGAACTCAACGGAATCGCGGGCCAGAAGCGCGCGCGCGAGGCGCTCGCATTTGGCCTCTCAATGCGAGCCCCCGGGTACAATCTGGTGGTCTCCGGTCAGTCCTCGTCGGGCCGCAACCGGCTGGTGCGCGAACACGTCGATCCACCAGCCGCCACAATGCCGCCGGCGCCCGACTGGGTCTACATCTTCAACTTTGCTGACCCCCGCCAGCCAAGAGCGGTCAGCGTAGCCCCGGGCAAGGGTGACGACCCTTCAGCGCGAACTTGCAGGCTTAATCGATGCCTGCCGGACCGCGCTGCCGGGCGCATTCGCCAGCGACACCTACGAGACCCGCAGCCAACAGGCGCTGGCACCCGTCGCTGAACAGCGCCAGGTCGCCCTCAAGTCCCTCAATCAGACCGCCCGCACGCTGGGCTTCGTGGTGAACGCCACGCCCATGGGCTGGATAAGCGCACCGCTCGGCAAGAACGGCCAGCCGCTCACGGGGGGAGAGTTCACGGCCCTGCCTGCTGAGGAGCAACACGCCCTGAACGATCGCGACCAACAAGTGCAGGGCACAATCGCGACGACCCTTCGCGAGCTTCGGCAACTCGAAGTGGAAGCTCGCGAACGCATCCTTGCACTCGACCGGGAGGTCACGCGGTTCGTCGTTGGGCCGATTCTCGACGACCTTGTTCGTCGGTTCGGCGAGTTCGGGCTGACAGCACAATTTGCTGCAATCGAATCGGACATTGTGGCCAATCTCGACACCTATAAGCGGTTCGCAGTCGCGCCCGCCGAGGCGACTCCTCCGCAGGTCGTGCAGCAGCTGCTGGGGCAGCGAGAAGCGCTGTTGCAGCGCTACGCTGTGAATCTGTTCGTCAGCCACGGCGCTGAACGTGCCCAGGGGGCGCCGGTGATCGACGAACGTCACAGCTCCTATCTGGACCTTTTCGGGAGGATTGAATTCGAGAATCAGTTCGGCGCACTCGTGACGGACTTTGCCCACGTCCGGGCGGGCGCTTTCCACCTCGCCAACGGCGGATACCTCGTTCTCCAGGCTCAGGAATTCTTTGCTGATCCACGCTCCTGGCCGAAGCTCAAGCTCGCACTGAAGACGCGCGAACTTCGCTTTGACGATGTCAGCGAAGGGATGCAGTTCCCCGTGGTGAACCTCCTCCCGGAGGGCATCCCATTGGACGTGAAGGTGATCCTGATCGGGCCTCCCCAACTGTTTGCAGTGCTCGATGTCCTCGACCCCGACTTCTCCGACCTCTTTCGCATTCGCGCCGAGTTCGAGCCGGACACCACGGCGGACGGCGAGACGATGGGTACTTACCACGGATTCATCGACCAAACCGCCGCAACGTGCGGCCTGCGTCCATTCAACGCCGACGCGATCGTGGAGATACTTCATTTCGGTAGCCGCCTGGCGGGCCGGCAGGATAGGCTCTCAACGCAACTCGGTCTCATCGCGGGCCTCTGCCAGGAAGCCGACCAGTTCACGACCGCGGCCGGCGCGGCTTCGGTCAACGCGGAACACGTCAGACAGGCAGTCGCGGCGCGCGAGCGGCGTTCGTCACTACTACCGGACCGGATTCGGCGGATGATCGCGGAAGGTACCCTCCACGTCGAGACGAAAGGCCGCGTGGTAGGACAAATCAATGGATTGGCTGTCTTCAGTACCGGCACGCAGGTGTTCGGGGCGCCGACGCGCATCACCTGTCGCACCGGCGTTGGGCGCCGTGGTGTCGTCGCTATCGAACGAGAGACAGAGCGCAGTGGAGCCATTCATACGAAGGGCGTGCTCGTCCTGGACGGTTTCTTGAACGGCACCTTTGCCCGCTCGGAACCGCTCGCCTTCAACGCGAGCCTCACTTTCGAACAAAGCTACGGGGATGTCGAGGGCGACAGCGCCTCATCGGCTGAGCTTTATGCGATTCTCACCTCGCTCGCGGAAGTATCCGTCCGCCAGGACATTGCTGTCACCGGGAGCGTCGATCAATTTGGTAACATCCAGGCAGTGGGTGGAGTGACTGAGAAGGTGGAGGGGTTTTTCGCAGTCTGCAAGGAGCTTGGGCTGACCGGCGAACAGGGCGTCGTCATCCCCGCCACGAACGTGTTGGACCTCACGCTCCGTGCCGACGTTGCGGAAGCTATCGCCGCGGGTTCTTTCCATGTTTGGGCTGCGCGGCGGGTAGAGGAGTGCCTTGAACTCCTCACGGGTATCCCGGCAGGCGTCCCGGACTCGTCGGGCGTTTACCCCGACGGAACATTACTCGCGATGGTCGCGCAGGCCCTGGGGCGTATGCGGCTCGGCGCGGTTTCTACCGCCACTGAGAGATAGTCGCGACAGCATCCTTCCCAATCACGAAGCAAGCCCAGCCGTCGTTCACGCCCACCTCCACCCCCGAACCGACACCGCGGCCACCCGCCACTGGCACGGGAGCCACGAAAGGCACCCGCGAGACGCCGGTCTTCGCACTCTTGGCGCTCGCGGCCCTCGGTCTCTGGGGGTACCAAGCCCGAGTATTTCGCAACCGCGAAGCTCGCGACACCAAAGTTGAGCCGTTTGGCGCGCATTTGCAAGGTGCTGCTTACCCCTCGGGTATGTAAGCCTGCCCATGCCGCCGGCTACGGTGGGAGTAGTGTTGACGACGCCGCGCAGAGTAATAGTCCTTGATGACGACAAACGTTGGTTGCAACTGCTTCGGATGGTTCTACGCGAAATAGGAATACTTCCGTTCACGTTCAGCGAAGGCCGGCTCGCCCTTGACGCGATAGCATCCACCGCGCCTGACGCGATTCTTCTAGAACACGAAATGATCGGAATGAGCGTGCTCGACTTTTGTAAACAACTTCGGGCGGACGGGCATACAATGCCGGTCCTGGTGCTTTCGGCAGGCGACGCGCGCCGCGCCCAACGAGAACTCGGCACTGAAGCCTCGATGCGAAAGTCCACGAATGCCATGGACATCGCGACAAGAGCCGGCGAGTTGGCCGACGTTCACCGGTGTTCCGGCAATTCTCGCTAAGGGACAGGAAGGACCAGGATGAAGCGCGTGCCGCCCGGCCCGGTCTGAAACGTGAGCGTTCCACCCATCCGGGCCACGACCTCATGTGCAATGTAGAGGCCCACGCCGAGCCCCGCCTTTCCCGTTGTCGACTGGCCTGTGCTCCGGTAGAAGCGTTCGAAAATGTGCAGCCTGTCGGGCTCCGCGATGCCCGCACCGTTATCTTCAACGGAAACGACGACGCCCGCGACCGTGTCCGCTACTTCTACCCGCACGCTCGGGGGCAAACCACCGTATTTGATCGCGTTTGTCAGCAGGTTCTCGATCACCTGGCGAAGCCGGTCCGGGTCCGCCCGTCCCAGGAG
>JBKKBS010000343.1:0-2894 GCA_046713815.1 Tepidiformaceae bacterium | reverse complement strand
CGCACGGGCTGGTAGGATACGGACTACTTCCACAGGAGCCACCAGCTGATGGCAGAGTTCAAGGTCATCAAAGCGACCAGCGCCCCTCCCCCGCCGCGGAGCCCGGCACGGCTCAAGGCGCGCATGGCGGACTACGAGCAGTACGTCGAACAGGTGAAAGTTGGCCAGGTCGGGCGCTTGGCCCCGGCGGCCGGCGAGTCGCCAAGAGGGGTCGCGCTGCGTATCAGTCGCGCCGGCACTCGCCTGGGCAAACCCGTGCAGGCGTGGGTGGCGGACGGCGGTGTGTATTTCAGGCCTGCGTTTCGGCAATGACGCGGGGTGCCGATCTGTCCCCGGACCCCGCGGCCTAATCGGAGCGCTGGCGGCATCGGGCGGGTCCCAGATGGCGGTCGTCATTCGGCGCGTGGTTTCCGGTGGCCGGTATTCTGGACGTGCTCGGCTGGTCCCTCGGTTGTCCCGGCTCCGCGGGAGCCTGGCAGGAAACAATCCTTTACCAAAGGGCTGGTCTCAGGAGCACCTTGCGGACGAAGTCGGACTTCACCGCACGTACGTCGGTGGCATCGAACGTGGAGAACGGAACCCCTCCCTGCGCACTATCGTGAGGCTTGCTCGGGGCTCGGCGTAGAGGTAGCCGAGCTGGTCGCGGGTGTCCGGTTCGAACTGGGCGTGGACGCGTCGCTTGTCCCATAGGTCTCGCACATGTGACTAGATCGTGAAGAACACTTCATATGGATGCAGCGAGATCATTCATGGTCTCTGTTCCGGTTTGAGTTAGCCTCAACTCAAAGGTTCGAGATTTCATCGGGGAGCGAGCGTTAAATGCAAAAAGGCATCAGCGCCTCAGCTAAATGTGCTTGGAACTGGTCGGGATGTGGGAGCAGCTCGCCCGTCGCGGAGGTTGGGATGAGCGCGTCTTAGCTCTGCGGGGCGGCACTGCAATAGCGGCGGCTCACCACCCCCTGACGAGCTTTAGTCCAACGCGTACAAAGCCCGACCGAACGACCGCGTTAAAGAGACCTATTATGCCCTATGTTGGCGATAATCAGGGGTCGAGAGTACTAACACTACGACAGGAGGTAGTACGGTGACGAAACATCAGGAAACCGGTACTGGGGGCCTACACGAGGACAACGGCGGGTTCGCGATGATGGCCATGATGATGGTCTGCTGCATGGCAGTCGTGTTTCTCCTCCTTCTCATCCCCCTCGTCGGGTGGCCGATCGGACTCACTATCGGCGCGGTGGGGTTTATCGCCATGCTCTTCGTCCACCAGCGGATGATGGGCCACGGTGGCCATCATTGAACCTGGCGGGCCTGGAGATCAGCGCGGGACTGACCGAGGCACGGCGTCGCTTAACGAGCGGCCCTAAGCCTCGTGCCGCTCGTTTGGCGCGCCGGGAAGCGTCATTCCAGTGATCGGGCGCGGGTCGAACCCACGACGGCGCCGATATCGGGAAATCCTGAGTGCGCTCTCGCGCCATGGTCTGGGTGCCCTTGTGAACGAGGCCGGCATCGGTTGGGCGGTGCCGTTCCAGCGCGGCCTCATGGGCCACGCGCGGCGTGACTCACCGTACACGACCGCCGAGCACATGCGGCTGGCGATGGAGGACCTTGGCACAACGGCCATCAAACTTGGGCAGATCCTGAGCACACGACCCGACTTTATAGCGCCCGAGTACATTGCGGAGTTCGAGAAGCTTCGAGACCGCGTCCCGCCCGTCCCGGCGGAGGCCATCATCGCGATTATCGAGCGAGAGCTGGGCGGGAAGATCAATGAACTCTTCGCGGAATTCGAACGCGAGGCGCTCGCCGCTGCCTCGATCGGCCAGGTGCACGGAGCTGTGCTGCCCGACGGGTCGCGCGTTGTCGTGAAGGTGCAGAAGCCGGGCGTGGCCGAGACGGTCGCCCAGGACCTCGCCATTCTCGCCGAACTGGCCCGGCGGGTCACCGGCGGGCAGTTCGCATCCTTGTACGACCTGGAAGCGATCGTCGATGACTTCAGTTGGACGCTTCGCTCCGAGCTCGACTACGTCCGCGAAGGTCACAATGCGGACCGGCTTCGGGAGATCCTCGCGGATCGACCGGGAATTTTGGTGCCAGCGGTCTACTGGGGGCAGACAACCAAGCGCGTCCTGGTAATGGAGCGTGTTGAAGGGGCCCGGCTCTCAACCTCGCTCGACCTTCCGGACGGCATGGACCCCACGGAGATGGCCAAGTTAGGCGCGGAGGCACTCCTCGCCCAGATCTTCGAAGCAGGCTTCTTTCATGCGGATCCCCACCCCGGGAACTTCCTCATCATGGCGGACGGGCGGCTCGCGGTCCTCGACTTTGGGATGGTCGGCAACCTCGATGACGAACTCAAGTATCAGCTCATGCTGTTGCTCGACGCAGCAGTCCGGCAGGATGCCGCGGACGCGACGTGGGCGCTCGAGACGCTGGGCGTGCTCCGAACCGCAGCGAGCCGCGCGTCGGTGCGGCGTGATCTGCAACACTTGCTGGACAGTTACTATGGGCTGTCGCTTCGCGAGGTCGACCTCTCGGCGTTCCTGCGCGACCTGCTCGGCAGCATCAGGAGCAACCACCTACAACTCCCGACTGAACTCGCACTTGTGCTAAAGACAATCGCGATGAGTGAGGGCCTCTGGCGCCGACTCGATCCCGACTTCAACATCGCGCTCTGTAGCCGAGCCCTTCGCGAAGCGAGCTCGATCCCCCCGTTCGTCGGTCCGTGTCATGCGGAGGCGGATAGTCGACGCCGGCAAGCAATCGGCAGTCGCGGCGGTCGCCTTGCCGGGCCAGCTCGGTCGGATCGCTTCACGCTTGGACCGGGGGGAGTTCGAGGTGACACTGCGCCACCGTGACCTCGATGAATACCTCGACCGCGTGAGCGCCAT
>JBKKBS010000342.1:0-4451 GCA_046713815.1 Tepidiformaceae bacterium | reverse complement strand
AGGAGTTCCATGCCATCCTCCGTGCATACACGCCGCTCGTGGAGCCCGCGGGCGCGGACGAGGCGTACATGGACGTGTACGGTTCGGAGCTGCTGTTCGGGGACGCGGAGGCGATCGCACGCGACATCCGCAGACGGGTCGTGGCGGAGATCGGCATCACGGGCTCAATCGGCGTCTCCGTGAACAAGCTCGTGTCGAAGGTCGCGAGCGACGCGGGTAAGCCCGACGGGCTCGTCGTCGTGGCGGCGGGTGAGGAGGCGGCGTTCTTCGCCCCCAGGCCCATCCGTGAGTTGCCAATGGTCGGGCCGAAAACAGCGGCCTCGCTCGCATCGCTGGGTGTGCACACGATCGGCGACCTTGCCGCGCTGCCTCTAACCGCGCTGAGGGCGAAGTTCGGAAACCACGGCCGCGAGCTGCACGACCGTGCGCTCGGCATCTACGACGCGGCCGTGCTCTCGGATCACGGTGCGGCAAAGTCCGTGAGCCGCGAATCCACGTTCGGGACGGACGAGCCGTCGGGGGAACGGCTGCGGGCGGTGCTGCGGGGCCAATCCGAGCGCATCGCCTCGGACCTGGCGGGGCAAGGGCGTAGCGCCCGCACCGTCAGCCTCAAGCTCAGATTCCCGCCGTTCGAGACGCTTACTCGCTCGGCCACCGGTCACGGCACAGTCGAGATCGCCGATGAGATTTTCGAGGCGGGGGCGGCGCTGTTCGAGCGTACCTGGGCGGAGAATGGCAAGCGGCCGGTACGGCTCATCGGGCTGGGAGTGACGAACCTGCAGGAACGCGCGCGTCAGCTCCGCCTGGGCGAGACGCTCGAGCGCGACCAGCTCGCGGAAACGGTGGCGGAACTTCGTGGTCGCTTCGGTGATGGCGCGCTACGGCGTGCGTCTGAGTTGCGCGCGCCAAAATGGGAACGGGAACCATGGAGCCGGGATTGAGGCGGTGGGTCCCCTCACCCCCCGGCCCCCTCTCCATTGCGATGGAGAGGGGGAGACGGCACATCGCTGATCGCTCGATGCCCTGGCTGGCGAGAAAGGGGAGACTCACGCGGCCAGGGGCGGCCGCAGCTACCGGCCGTTGTGGGCGTTAGCCGTGGGATTCGTAGATTTCGGCCATGCTTTCGAGCACCGTGTCGGCGAGCGCGAGTGTTTGTTCGATCGCTTCGACGGCGTCATCGGCGGAGAGGCTAGACTCGCTGGCGATCTGGGACGCGGTCTCTTCGAGTGAGTGGCGCAGGCGGTTGAAGGTGGCAATGGCGACGGTGAGGCGGACGCCGTTCTCGACCAGCATGCGGCCGTACTGGTGGCCGATCGTGCGTGCGTCCTCGCTGAAGCGCTCGCCTTTGGCGTTGGAGGCGACGAAGCGGGCGAAGAGGTCGACGAGCTGGCGCCCGAGGAGGCGCAACTGGTCGCGCGCGTCTTCGCTGTAGCCTTCGAGTGGCAGGCCGTGGCCCTGGCCACGGCGGTCGAGCTGGCGCTTCACGCGGGCGAGGGTGATATCGCTGATGCGGTCGGTGTCGCGGCTGGGGGCCGTGTCGTGAGCGGCGACGAGATGGCGCAGGTCGCCTTCGAGCACACGGCGGTGCCCGCCACTGGTGCGGTAGGAGCGGATCTCGCCGGCATCGGCCCAGCGGCGGACGGTGGATTCGCTGACGCCGAGCAGTACGCTCGCCGCGCCAAGCGTCACCCACGTCTCCTTTACCGGTTCAGGCATCTCGGCGAAATCTACCAAAGTTGGCTAAAGCATGACAATACTTACTTCGCCGGGTCGAGCATCCCTTTGAAGCCGTAGGGAGCGTGCGGGCCCATGATGATGATCTCGAAGACGCCGATGCCCTTGCGCCGGCCGGCCGTCACCTGCGAGACGGTTTGGACGTGGAGGTTCTCCATGAGGTTCTCGGTGGCGAGGTCGTACTGGATGCCGTCGACCTCATCCGGGCCGACCCAGACACCGTGGCCCCAGCGCGGCTCGCCGTAGCCGATGCCCTTCATGAGGAAGTGGTAGAGGGGCTTGAACTCGATGATCAGCTCCTTGCCCTTCGGCGGCGTGAGCGTGACCGTGCCGCCGCTGATGTGGCGCGTGCCCTCCTGGAACGTCAGCGCATGCGTGACTTCGCACTCGGTGGCGGTCGCGTCCGGGTATGGCGTGAGCATGACCCCGGACTGATGCCAGCGCGTGCCGTCGGCGTATTCGGAAACCGTGTAGAGCGTGCAGAGGTCTTCGAAGTTAAGGGGGGCCCAGTTCCAGTAGAATTGCGGTGGCGTTGTTGGCGGTGCGCCACGCCGGTCGCCTCCCCCGACGTTGCGGATGCCCCAGGAATGGTCGCGCGACCCCCACCAGGTGTCCTGTGAGAGGTCATACGTCTTGCCATCGACGCCGAGCTTGCCGGACCAGCTCCCATGTTGAGTCATACGTGTGTAGTCCATCGCGATGGCGTTGCCAATGCGGCGTAAGAAGTGCGGCTCCTCCGCGGGGAGCGAGCGCGCGGTGATCGTGAGGTCGGCGGTGATGCCCCACTTGTTCCTGGCGACCTTCACGCGCATGCGCTTCAGCGGTTCGACCACCTCTACCGAGATCGGGCCGACATGCGTGTCCATGCGGTCGTTTCCGAGGAGGCGCGAGCCCCGCACCGTGTACTGCGTCTTGCCCTCGACGACGACGCTGAAGGCCGCGTCGATGATGCCGAGGTTCGGGTAGATGCCCATGGCGACGGCGAAGTAGATGTCTCCGTCGCGGCGGTAGCCGTTGAAGAAGTAGCGGTCGTAGAAGTTGCGGTCGCTGGTGAAGACCGTGTCGAACGTGTGGGGCGTCTGGTGGATGAGGAAGTCGTCGGCGGCAGTGAGCATGGGGCGATTGTACGGATTCACGATGTAATTCACGATTCGGGATTCACTCTTCACGATTCGACGTGCGGAAGGGAGTTGCCGGGGCTACGATGCGGGCATGGGCGTGAAGCAGCCGATCCCGAGTTTACGGTTCGAGCGCGAGTTCTGGGCGGTGGGCGCTACCTGGGTGGCCGGGGTGGACGAGGTGGGCGTGGGACCGCTCGCGGGCCCGGTGGCCGCTGCCGTGGTCGCGTTGCCGCCGGAACGCCGCTACCGCTGGTACTCGCATGTGCGCGACTCGAAGGTGCTGACGCACGAGGTGCGCGCTGAACTGGCGCCGAAGATCCAGGCGTCGGTGCCGTGGGCGATCGGCTGGGCGAGCCACGACGAGATCGACCGCATCGGCATTCTGCCCGCGCGGCGGCTCTGCATGCTGCGCGCGTTCGAGCAGCTTGGGGTCAAGCCCGATGGCATCGTTTCCGATGCGCTCGATCTGCCCCTACCGAACGTGAAGGCGGTGATCCACGGCGACGCGTTGAGCGTCTCCGTAGCAGCTGCGTCGATCGTGGCGAAGGTGGCGCGGGACGCGGTCATGGACCGGATGTGCGACCTCTACCCCGGCTATGGCTTCTGTCACAACAAGGGCTACGGGACCCCGGACCACAAGCAGGCGCTCCGCGAGCTCGGCCCGTGCGAGATCCACCGCAAGACGTGGGCGCCCGTCGCCCAGTACGCCTTCCGGTGGTGACCTCACGGCGCCAACTGGGCGATTTCGGCGAGCGAGTTGCGGCGCATCGCCTTGAGGCTGCGGGCATGCGCATCGTCGGGCGCAACCTGCGCGTGCCTGGCGGCGAAATCGACCTGCTGGCCGAGGACGGCGACGACCTCGCGTTCGTGGAGGTGCGCACGCGACGCGCGATCGAGGGCACGGCAGCTGAATCGCTGAACGCCGCGAAACTGCGGCGCATGTGGCGCAGCGCCATCGCCTATTGCGAGGCGAACGACGTCGATGTTGACCGCATCCGGATCGACGTCGTCAGCGTCGACCTCGACGCCTCGGGGCGAGTCCTTGAACTGTTCCACTACCAGGGGATGGCGTTCGACGGAGACGACTAATGGCACGGCCCGTCGACGAGGGCGCGGTTCGGGCGACGTCTTCACGGTAAGCGCACGATTACTGGCACGGCCCGTCGACACGGAGGTCGACGGCTACCGCTCCGCGAGCTTCGCCATGGCGCGGATGGCGGCGGCCACGTCGAGGTTGCCGGGGCGGATGTCTTCCTGGAGCCAGCGCGTGAAGGTGGATTCGTCCCAGCTCCCCTCGGTGGTGTAGTCCGAGAGGTCGGGGTAGTTCCTGGCGGCGAGGCGGAGGTCCATGAGCGCGCGGTTGCGGGCGACCACCTCGCGTGCTTCGCCCGAGCGCAGCGCGCCCTCGACCTTCACGCTACGCCGCCCGCAGGCCTCGGTCGCGAGGATCGGCTTGTCGAAGTACGCATCGAGCGGCGCGTGGGCGACGAGTCGGGCGGCGGTCACGGCACCCACGCCGGGGATACCGGGCAGATCGTCGCTCGCATCGCCGCTGGCGGCGCGATAGTCGAGGTAGCGCTCGCGGGGGAAGCGCAC